>NZ_JCBANT010000030.1:0-2576 GCF_059816125.1 Arthrobacter sp. 001422645
GGCTGGCAGCTGATCGGCCGCACCGGCGCCAGGATGTGGGACCTGGACCGGGAACAGCCCGCCCTGGCCGCCCCCGGGCACCGGGTCCAGTTCCGCGCCGTCCGGGAGGTTGTCACCATGGCACCGGAACACCCGGCCCAGGCGTCCGCCCCGGAGGTGGCATCCGGCCTGCGGATTGTTTCACCCGGCCTGCAGAGCCTGATCCAGGACCTCGGCCGCTACGGCCACTCGGGCCTGGGCGTCTCCGCGGCCGGTGCGCTGGACCGCGCCTCGCTGCGCCGCGCTAACCGCTTGGTCGGGAACCCGCCGTCGGCCGCCGCGGTGGAAACCGTCGCCGGTGGCCTGTCGGTGCAGGCTGTCGGGGACCAGGTCCTCGCCGTCACCGGGGCGCCCGCGGAGCTCACCGTCGAGACGCCGTCCGAGGACGACTTCGAACCAGCATGGCGGACCGTCCCCATGGCCACCCCCTTCGCGCTGCTCGACGGCGAAACCCTGGTCATCGGGGCACCGCAGAGCGGCTTCCGCAGCTACCTCGCCGTCCGCGGCGGCGTGGACACCGCCCCGGTGCTTGGCAGCCGCTCCACGGACACCATGTCCGGGATCGGCCCGGCACCGCTGGCCGCCGGCTACCTCCTCGCCGCCGGCGGGGAAGCCGAGTCCGGCGTCGTGGGACACCCCGAACTGCAGCCGGACTTCCCGGACACCGGCGTCACTGTGCTCGACGTCGTCCCCGGCCCCCGCGCCGACTGGTTCGACCAGCAGGCCCGGGACTCGTTCTGCGGCCAGGACTGGGAAGTTAAACCGCAGTCCAACCGCGTCGGCATGCGCCTGCAGGGAACCCCGCTGCAGCGCACCCGCCAGGGCGAACTCGCCAGCGAGGGCACCGTCGCCGGCGCCCTGCAGGTTCCACCGGAAGGACTCCCCGTGCTGTTCCTGGCCGACCACCCGATCACCGGCGGCTACCCGGTGATCGCCGTGGTGGTCGACTCCCAGCTGGACCGCGCGGCCCAGGTCCCGATCGGCGGCAAGATCCGCTTCCGCTGGGCCGAAAGCCCCATTACCGAAATCACCACCCCCGAACAAGAAGCGAGTAACTGATGCGCAAGGTCCTGATCGCCAACCGCGGAGAAATCGCCGTCCGGATCGCCCGGGCCTGCGATGACGCGCAGCTGGCCTCCGTCGCGGTCTACGCGGACATCGACGCCGACGCCCTGCACGTCTCCGCCGCGGACGAGGCCTACGCCCTGGCCGGCAACTCGCCCGCGGACAGCTACCTGAACATCCCCAAGCTGCTCGCCGCCGCGGCCGACTCCGGCGCCGACGCCCTCCACCCCGGCTACGGCTTCCTGTCCGAGAACGCCGAATTCGCCCAGGCCGTCCTCGACGCCGGACTCACCTGGATCGGCCCCACGCCGGACGCCATCCGCCTGCTGGGCAACAAAATCACCGCCCGCGAGACCGCCGTCCGGGCCGGCGCCCCGCTGGTCGCCGGCAGCGACGGCCCGGTGGAATCCGCCGCCGAGGCCCGCGCCTTCGCCGAACAGCACGGCCTCCCGATCGCCATTAAGGCGGCCTTCGGCGGCGGCGGCCGCGGCATGAAGGTGGTCCGCGCCCTGGACGAGGTCGAGGAAGCCTTCGACTCCGCCGTCCGCGAGGCCATCGCCGCCTTCGGCCGCGGTGAATGCTTCGTGGAGCGCTACCTCGACCGGCCGCGGCACGTCGAGGCGCAGGTCCTCGCGGACACGCACGGCAACGTCGTCGTCGTCGGAACCCGCGACTGCTCGCTCCAGCGCCGGCACCAGAAACTCGTGGAGGAGGCGCCCGCGCCGTTCCTCAGCGACCACCAGACCCGCCAGATCTACGACGCCGCCAAGGCCGTCTGCCGCGAAGCCGGCTACTCCGGCGCCGGAACGGTGGAATTCCTGGTCGCCGCGGACGGCACCGTGGCGTTCCTCGAGGTCAACACCCGGCTTCAGGTGGAACACCCCATCACCGAGGAAACCACCGGCATCGACCTCGTGCAGGAACAGTTCCGCATCGCCGCGGGGGAGCCCCTGCGCATCACGGCGGACCCGGCGCCGCGCGGGCACTCGTTCGAATTCCGGCTCAACGCCGAGGACGTGGGGCGCGGCTTCCTGCCCTCGCCCGGCACCGTGGAGGAGTTCCACGGCCCCACCGGCCCCGGCATCCGGCTGGACACCGGCGTCCGGTCCGGTTCCTTCGTTCCGCCGCAGTTCGATTCGCTGCTGGCGAAACTGATCGTCACCGGCGCGGACCGGCAGCAGGCCCTGCGCCGCGCCCGCCGCGCCCTCGCCGAAATCAGCATCACCGGCGTGGCCACCGTGCTCCCGTTCCACCGCGCCGTGCTCGAATCCGCGGACTTCACCTCCGAAGCCGGCCTCGGCATCCACACCCGCTGGATCGAAACCGACTTCGCGGACACCATCTCCGCCGATCCGGGCTTCAGCACCACCGCGCCCGACGGCGAACGGCGCACCATCACCGTCGAGGTGGACGGCCGCCGGATGGCCATCGGGCTGCCCGCGGATCTCCTGGACGGCTGGGCCCGCTCCGGT
>NZ_JCBANT010000031.1:0-2019 GCF_059816125.1 Arthrobacter sp. 001422645
TGTGTCTGTTGTTTGAGAACTCAATAGTGTGCCAAGTTTGTTGATACCAATTTATTGTATTGAATTGGTTGAATTTGCCGGGCCCGCCACCCCGTGGTGTGGTCTGGTGTTTTTGGCTGGTTTCAAATTTTGTGCATTGTGTGCATCCCGTTTTCCCGGGGGCGCATGGTGTGTCTGTTTTTCTTCAACGGAGAGTTTGATCCTGGCTCAGGATGAACGCTGGCGGCGTGCTTAACACATGCAAGTCGAACGATGATCCCAGCTTGCTGGGGGATTAGTGGCGAACGGGTGAGTAACACGTGAGTAACCTGCCCTTAACTCTGGGATAAGCCTGGGAAACTGGGTCTAATACCGGATATGACTCCTCATCGCATGGTGGGGGGTGGAAAGCTTTATTGTGGTTTTGGATGGACTCGCGGCCTATCAGCTTGTTGGTGAGGTAATGGCTCACCAAGGCGACGACGGGTAGCCGGCCTGAGAGGGTGACCGGCCACACTGGGACTGAGACACGGCCCAGACTCCTACGGGAGGCAGCAGTGGGGAATATTGCACAATGGGCGAAAGCCTGATGCAGCGACGCCGCGTGAGGGATGACGGCCTTCGGGTTGTAAACCTCTTTCAGTAGGGAAGAAGCGAAAGTGACGGTACCTGCAGAAGAAGCGCCGGCTAACTACGTGCCAGCAGCCGCGGTAATACGTAGGGCGCAAGCGTTATCCGGAATTATTGGGCGTAAAGAGCTCGTAGGCGGTTTGTCGCGTCTGCCGTGAAAGTCCGGGGCTCAACTCCGGATCTGCGGTGGGTACGGGCAGACTAGAGTGATGTAGGGGAGACTGGAATTCCTGGTGTAGCGGTGAAATGCGCAGATATCAGGAGGAACACCGATGGCGAAGGCAGGTCTCTGGGCATTAACTGACGCTGAGGAGCGAAAGCATGGGGAGCGAACAGGATTAGATACCCTGGTAGTCCATGCCGTAAACGTTGGGCACTAGGTGTGGGGGACATTCCACGTTTTCCGCGCCGTAGCTAACGCATTAAGTGCCCCGCCTGGGGAGTACGGCCGCAAGGCTAAAACTCAAAGGAATTGACGGGGGCCCGCACAAGCGGCGGAGCATGCGGATTAATTCGATGCAACGCGAAGAACCTTACCAAGGCTTGACATGAACCGGAAACACCTGGAAACAGGTGCCCCGCTTGCGGTCGGTTTACAGGTGGTGCATGGTTGTCGTCAGCTCGTGTCGTGAGATGTTGGGTTAAGTCCCGCAACGAGCGCAACCCTCGTTCTATGTTGCCAGCGCGTTATGGCGGGGACTCATAGGAGACTGCCGGGGTCAACTCGGAGGAAGGTGGGGACGACGTCAAATCATCATGCCCCTTATGTCTTGGGCTTCACGCATGCTACAATGGCCGGTACAAAGGGTTGCGATACTGTGAGGTGGAGCTAATCCCAAAAAGCCGGTCTCAGTTCGGATTGGGGTCTGCAACTCGACCCCATGAAGTCGGAGTCGCTAGTAATCGCAGATCAGCAACGCTGCGGTGAATACGTTCCCGGGCCTTGTACACACCGCCCGTCAAGTCACGAAAGTTGGTAACACCCGAAGCCGGTGGCCTAACCCCTTGTGGGAGGGAGCTGTCGAAGGTGGGACTGGCGATTGGGACTAAGTCGTAACAAGGTAGCCGTACCGGAAGGTGCGGCTGGATCACCTCCTTTCTAAGGAGCACCTACAATCACCGTGCCGGGCGTATGCCCGTGTGGCGGGGTTGTCAGGAGTAGGCCCGTTGCGCAGGCGATTGTTCTGCGGCGGGTGCTCACGGGTGGAATATCAGCAAATAGGTGCCTGGCGGCACGTGCCGGCAGCAAGTACGGACACTCTTTCCCTTCGGGGGCGGTGGGTCCTGGAACGCGGCCGGTGTGAACCGTTGGGTAGTGTTTGGCACACTGTTGGGTCCTGAGACAACAGGACCGGGTGGCGCAGCCTTTGGGGTGTGTCGTTCCGGGACTTGTGTTTCTGGTTTCCTGGC
>NZ_JCBANT010000032.1:0-1462 GCF_059816125.1 Arthrobacter sp. 001422645
CGGCGTTCGGGGACGAAGCCGCCGAGGGCGCGGCGGCGGTCCATGAGGTACTGGATCTCGGGGGAGTCCATGCCGGGGTGGTAGTACGGGGGCCGGTAGAGGTCCGCTTCGAGCTGGTCATCGGTGATCGGGATGCGCAGGTGGTCGCGGAAGGCTTTGAGGTCCGCGAGGGTGAGTTTCTTCATCTGGTGGGTCGCGTTGCGGCCCTCGAAGTGGGTGCCCAGGCCGTAGCCCTTCACGGTGTGGGCCAGGATGACGGTGGGTTTGCCCTTGAACTCGGTGGCGGCCTTGTACGCGGCGTAGACCTTGTTGTAGTCGTGGCCGCCGCGCTTGAGGTTCCAGATCTGGTCATCGGTGAGGTCCTGGACCATTTCCTTGGTCTGCGGGGTCTGTCCGAAGAAGTGCTCGCGGACGAACGCGCCGGACTCGGCCTTGTAGGTCTGGTAGTCCCCGTCGACGGTTTCGTTCATGATCTTCACGAGCGAACCGTCCCGGTCCTTGGCCAGCAGGTCATCCCATTCCCGGCCCCAGACGACCTTGATGACGTTCCAGCCCGCGCCGCGGAAGAACGCCTCGAGTTCCTGCATGATCTTGCCGTTGCCGCGCACGGGTCCGTCGAGGCGCTGGAGGTTGCAGTTGATCACGAAGTTGAGGTTGTCGAGCTTGTCGTTCGCGGCGAGCTGGAGCAGGCCGCGGGATTCGGGCTCGTCCATTTCCCCGTCGCCCAGGAACGCCCAGACCTGCTGGTCGGAGGTGTCCTTCAGGCCGCGGTTGTGCAGGTACCGGTTGGACTGGGCCTGGTAGATCGCGTTCATCGGGCCGATGCCCATCGAGACCGTGGGGAACTCCCAGAACTCCGGCATCAGCCGCGGGTGCGGGTAGGAGGACAGGGCATGGCCTTCCTTGGACTTCTCCTGCCGGAACCCGTCCAGGTCCTCCTCGGTCAGCCGGCCTTCCATAAACGCCCGGGCGTACATGCCGGGGGAGGCGTGGCCCTGGAAGAAGACCTGGTCCCCGCCGCCGGGGTGGTCCTTGCCGCGGAAGAAGTGGTTGAAGCCCACCTCGTACAAGGTCGCGGCCCCGGCATAGGTCGAGATGTGCCCGCCGACGCCGATATCGGCCCGCTGCGCCCGGTGCACCATGACAGCCGCGTTCCACCGCAGCCACGCCCGGTACTTCCGCTCGATCTCCTCGTCCCCGGGGAACTCGGCCTCCTGGTCCACCGGGATGGTGTTGACGTAGTCCGTGGTGGTAACCATCGGAACACCCACGGACTGCGCGCCGGCCCGCTGAAGCAGGCTGCGCATTATGTACTGGGCACGCTCGGTGCCCTGATCCTGAATCAACGCATCCAGGGACTCCAGCCACTCGGCGGTCTCTTCCGGATCACGATCAGGCAGCTGGTTAGTCAACCCGCTGAGGATATGGGAGGTCTCTTCTCCTGCAGCCACGTCCAACCTCT
>NZ_JCBANT010000033.1:0-1303 GCF_059816125.1 Arthrobacter sp. 001422645
GTGGAAAGCAGGGCAGGGTGGAGTGCGGAATGCCGGGAGGCGGTGGACGCCGTTACCGCGTCCGTTGCTGCGCTGGCTGCCCTAATCAACGCAGCGGAGGAACGCGCTGATTCGCCTGGTGCTGATCTGTTGCGGGAGCTGGCGGATGCGTGCCTGGACGGGATGGCCGAAATGGCCCGGCTGGATGCCCGGTCGGCGGCGGTGAAGGTCCGGCTGGCCGCGGCGTACGCGGAGGTTTCCCGGGCTCTGGCTCCGCCGGTGGCGTCGCCGCAGGAACGCACTGCGCAGGAGATGGCTGTGGTCGCGGAGGTCGCGTGCGTCCTCACGGTCAGCGAGCGGTCCGCCTCCGCCCTCTTGTCCGACGCTCAGGTATTGACGACGGCGCTGCCGCTGACCCTGGACGCCCTGCAGGCGGGGACGATTTCCTGGCAGCACGCCCGGATCATGGCCGACGAAACCGCCAGTCTTGATCCGGCAGGCGCGGCGGGGCTGGAGGCGCATTTCCTGGACCCCGATGTCCCGGATCCGGCCCGGGGGTGCCCGGCCGGGGGCCTTGTGCCGGGCCGGTTCCGGGTGAAGGCACGCACCTGGCGCGAACGCCACCACCGGGTGAGCATCGAGAAACGCCATACGAAGTGTGCGGCGGACCGGCGGGTGGAGTTCGTCCCGGACCGGGACGGCATGGCCTGGCTCAACGCCTACCTCCCGGCCGACACCGCCGCGGGGATCTGGGAAAGGACCACCGCCGAGGCCCGCGCCCTGCAGAGCCCGAACGAGGCCCGGACCCTGACCCAGCTCCGCGCCGACATCGCCGCGACCTGGCTCCTCACTGCCGGACTTGAGGATGGCGGTACCGCCGGCGGCCGGACCGGGCTGGGTGGTGCGGACGGGGGTGTGCCGTCGCCAAGGGCGCAGGTGCTGGTCACCGTCCCGGTGATGTCGCTGCTGGGCGCCACCGACGAACCCGCCATGCTGGACGGGTACGGGCCGATCCCGCCGTCGATGGCGCGCCGGCTGGTCGCCGACGGCGCCGATTCCGTCTACCGTGTCCTGACCGACCCGCGCGACGGGGCGCCGCTGGAAATCGGCCGGGCCAGCTACCGTGTCACGAAGGCCCTGCGGCAATGGCTCCGGCTCCGCGACGGCAAGTGCTCCTTCCCGGGCTGCAGCAACCCCTCGCTGGATAACGAGGCGGACCACCTCCTGGCCTGGGCCGACGGCGGCACCACCGGCATCTCGAACCTGGGACAGCCCTGCCGCAAACACCACCGCCTCAAACACGGATCCGCCTGGACCCCCACCA
>NZ_JCBANT010000034.1:0-1236 GCF_059816125.1 Arthrobacter sp. 001422645
TGCCCGGTTACCAGTCATGGACGGTTCCGTCGACGAGGCGGTTGTAGGGCAGGTAGGCCTGCTGGTACGGGAACGCGGCGGCGGCCTCTTCGTTGAACTCGACACCGATGCCGGGCTTGTCGCCCGGGTGCAGGTACCCGTCCACGAACGTCATGGACTGCTCGAAGACCTCGTTGGTCTTGTCCGAGTGCTGCATGTATTCCTGGATCCCGTAGTTATGGATCGCCAGGCCCACGTGCAGCTGCGCGGCGAACCCGACCGGGGAAATGTCCGTCGGCCCGTGGAAGCCGGACTTGATCTGGTACTGCGCGGCGAAATCCATCACCTTCTTCAACGGGCTGATCCCGCCGAAGTGGGTCGAGGCGGCCCGGACGTAGTCGATCAACTGTTCCTTGATGATCGTCTGGTAGTCATACACCGTGTTGAAAATTTCACCGATCGCCAGCGGCGTAGTGGTGTGCTGCCGGACCAGGCGCAACGCTTCCTGGTTCTCCGCCGGGGTGCAGTCCTCCAGCCAGAACAGGTCATAAGGCTCCAGCGCCTTGCCCAGCTTCGCGGCCTGGATCGGCGTCATCCGGTGGTGCCCGTCATGGAGCAGCGGCAGTTCCGGGCCGAACTCGTTCCGGACCGCCTCAAACACGCCCGGCAGGTGCCGCAGGTACGCCCGGGTGTCCCAGTCCTCCTCCAGCGGGAACGCGCCCCGGCCGGCCGGCTCGTAGTCATACCGCTCCCCCGAGGCCTGCGCCTGCGCCGCGACCCCGTACACGGCCTTGATCCCCGGCACCGCGGTCTGGATCCGGATCGACTTGTACCCGAGCTCCAGGTGCTCCCGGACCGAATCAAACAACGACGGCAGATCCGCGCCCGAGGCATGCCCGTACGCACGCAGCCCGTTCCGCGACGCCCCGCCCAACAACTGGTACACCGGCATCCCGGCCAGCTTGCCCTTGATGTCCCACAACGCCATGTCCACCGCGGCGATCGCGGCCATCGTCACCGGACCCCGCCGCCAGTACGAGGACCGGTACAGGAACTGCCACGTGTCCTCGATCCGGTGCGGGTCCTTCCCGATCAGCAACTGCGCAACATGCTCCTTCAAATACGCGGCCACCGCGAGCTCCCGCCCGTTCAACGTCGCATCCCCGATCCCCGTCACACCATCCTCCGTGGTGATCCGCAGGGTCACGAAGTTCCGCGAAGGACTGGTCACAAAGACTTCAGCAGCAATGATTTTCA
>NZ_JCBANT010000035.1:0-1100 GCF_059816125.1 Arthrobacter sp. 001422645
AGCAGCCCCTCACGCTTGAGGCTGACCTCGACGCAGCCTTCCATCACCGAGTAAATGTGCAGAAGACCTTCACGGATCTCTTCCTCGGTCCGGGAGGCGCGCTCGTTGACGAACATGATTTCGCCGATCGAGAGGCCCTTGGACTGGCAGCGGCCCAGCAGTTCCGCGGCGGTGCGGAAGGGCAGCGGCAGTTCCTTCTTGGATTCGTCGAGCTCCTTCAGGGCCGCGTCCTCCTCGCCCTCGCGCACGATGAAGCCGCCGCCGACGGAGAAGAAAGTGGCGCGGTGCAGGACTTCGCCGTTGGCGTCGGAAACCGTGAAGGTCATACCGTTGGTGTGCCGGGGCAGGATGGTCAGGGGGCGCAGGATCATGTCCTGGACGCCGTAGGGAAGCTGGACGGAACCGGCCAGCTGCAGCTTCCCGGTCTCAGCGATCGCGGCGAGCCGTTCCTCGACCTCCTCGGGGAGGATCAGTTCGGGGTGGAAGCCTTCCAGCCCGAGCAGGATGGCGGTCATGGTTCCATGGCCGTGGCCGGTGGCGGCGAGGGAACCGAACAGGTCAACGCGCAGCGACGCCACCTTGTCCAGGTCTCCGGAAGCCTTGAGCTCCTCGGCGAAGACGGCGGCGGCCCGCATGGGACCCACCGTGTGTGAACTGGACGGTCCTATTCCGATGGAAAAGAGGTCGAAGACTCCAACGGCCATTGTCGGTTCCTAACTAGCGCTAACTGTGGCCCGGCAGAGGGTCCTGCCGGAAGGCGGTGCGGCCGCCGGTTGGCGGTGCGTGCCGCCGGATGCACGACGCCGGGCGGCAGCTTGTGGCGGCGGCCCGGCGTCGTGATCTGCACTGCTTCTACTTCTGTAATACGTCCCTTAGGCGAGGTTATCAACCGAGGGGTAGAGCGGGTGGGCGGCGGCGAGCGCCTCCACCCGGGATCGCAGACCGGAGAGGTCGGCGCCGGCGTCGGCGATCAGCGCCTCCGCGATGATATCCGCAACCTCTGCGAAGGCCGCCTCGCCGAAACCGCGGGTGGCCAGCGCGGGGGTGCCGATCCGCAGCCCTGAGGTGACCATCGGCGGGCGCGGGTCGAACGGGACGGC
>NZ_JCBANT010000036.1:0-1064 GCF_059816125.1 Arthrobacter sp. 001422645
GCCCACGCCCCCGGCCCGGAGTGGCTGCACCCGCTGTATTCGGTCACGGGCGCGCCGCTGTCCACCGAGGCGATCATCGAAAGCCTGCCCGGTTACGCGGGCTCCCGGCCGGTGCGGATCGGCAACGCCGCGGACCACCAGGTGCAGCTGGACGTCTTCGGCCCGGTCGCCGAACTCATCGATTCCCTCAGCGCGCGGCAGGGGGTCCTGGCCGATGCCCACTGGGAGCTGATGGTCCAGATGGCCTCGGCCGTCCTGGCCCGCTGGCACGAGGCCGACCACGGGATCTGGGAGGCCAGGCGGGCACCGCGGCATCACATCTACACCAAGGTGATGTGCTGGGTGGCGCTGGACCGGGCTCTGCGCACCGCCGCCCGGCACGGCCGGACACCGCTTCCGGAGTGGGAACCGGCGGCCGCGACCATCCGGGAGGAAGTCCTGCGCGAAGGCTGGGACGAGAGCGCCGCCTCCTACACCGTGGCCTACGACAGCCCGGACCTGGACGCGGCCGTGCTGCACATCGGGCTCTCCGGGCTCCTCGACGTTTCAGACCAGCGCTTCCTGGACACCGTCACGGCGGTGGAACGGGAACTGCGGGTGGGTCCCACCGTGTTCCGCTACCGGTACGACGACGGACTCCCGGGCTTGGAGGGCGGCTTCCACATCTGCACGACGTGGCTGATCGAGGCCTACGTCGCGGTGGGCCGGATCGAGGAGGCCTGGGACCTGTTCGACCAGCTGGTCAACCTGTTCGGTCCCACGGGGCTGCTGCCGGAGGAGTACGACCCCGGCACCGAAACCCACCTCGGGAACCACCCGCAGGCGTACTCACACCTGGGCTTCATCCGCTGCGCCCGGCTGCTGGATGCGCTCCCGAAGAATTAGGGCTTCACTGGATCGGGGCCGGGCTCAATACCGCTATTCGCAGGCGACGCCGTCGCGGTCGCCGTCCATCTTTGCGCGGTAGCCCGGCTGGCCGGCCCGCAGCGGCGCGGCACCGGCGGCACGGGCGGCGGCGCAGTTCGCGTAGTACACCGTTGCGGGAGCGGGAGCGGGAGCGGGGG
>NZ_JCBANT010000037.1:0-1010 GCF_059816125.1 Arthrobacter sp. 001422645
AGCAGCCCCTCACGCTTGAGGCTGACCTCGACGCAGCCTTCCATCACCGAGTAAATGTGCAGAAGACCTTCACGGATTTCCTCTTCCGTCCGGCTGTCCTCTTCGTTGACCCTCATCACCTCGCTGATGCTCAACGAAGTCTTCCGGCAGTGTTCCAGCAGTTCCGCGGCGGTGCGGAAGGGCAGCGGCAGTTCCTTCTTGGATTCCTCGAGTTCTTTCTGCGCGGCGTCCTCCTCGCCCTCGCGCACGATGAAGCCGCCGCCCACGGAGAAGAAAATGACGCTGTGCAGGACCTCGCCGTCGGCACCGGACACGGTAAATGTCATGCCGTTGGTGTGCCGCGGGAGAATGGTCAGGGGGCGCAGGATCATGTCCTTCACGCCATAGGGCAGCTGCACGGAGCCTGCCAGCTGCAGCTTCCCGCTCTCGGCAATCGTGGCGAGCCGTTCCTCCACTTCCTCGGGCAGGATCAGTTCGGGGTGGAAGCCTTCCAGCCCCAGCAGGATGGCAGTCATGGTGCCGTGGCCGTGACCGGTCGCGGCGAGGGAGCCGTAGAGGTCCACCCGCAGCGACGCCACCTCTGCCAGCTTGCCGAGGGCCTTGAGTTCTTCGGCAAACACCGCTGCGGCCCGCATCGGTCCCACCGTGTGGGAGCTCGAGGGCCCTATTCCGATGGAAAAAAGGTCAAAGACTCCAACAGCCATTGTCGGTTCCTTACTTGGTCATGCTTCGAATGTCGGTGGTTGGGCCCGCCGAACCCCCAATGCTTCGACGGGCTCAACTCCCTGGACGGGCTATAAGGAGGGGTAGAGCGGGTGGGCGGCGGCGAGGGCCTCCACCCGGGATCGCAGACCGGACAGGTCCGTGCCGGCGTCGGCGATGAGGGCCTCCGCGATGATGTCCGCAACCTCTGCGAAGGCCGCCTCGCCGAAGCCGCGGGTGGCCAGCGCGGGGGTGCCGATCCGCAGCCCTGAGGTGACCATCGGCGGGCGCGGGTCGAACGGGACGGC
>NZ_JCBANT010000038.1:0-784 GCF_059816125.1 Arthrobacter sp. 001422645
ATCCGTGAAGGTCTTCTGCACATTTACTCGGTGATGGAAGGCTGCGTCGAGGTCAGCCTCAAGCGTGAGGGGCTGCTGCCCGGCGGACTCAAGGTCCGCCGTCGTGCGCCCGACTGGCACGAACGCCTCATGAAAGAAGGCCGTGACCACGATCCGGACTACCGGGACCCGAAGTACTGGCAGGAGTGGGTCAACCTGATCGCCCTCGCCGTGAACGAGGAAAACGCCTCTGGCGGCCGGGTGGTCACCGCCCCCACCAACGGCGCCGCCGGCATCATCCCCGCCGTGCTCTACTACGCCCTGCACTTCGCCCCCGGCATGGACAAGGCCACCCAGGCCGACCGCGACGACGTCGTCGTTAAGTTCCTGCTGACCGCCGCCGCCATCGGGGTGCTCTACAAGGAACAGGCCTCCATCTCCGGCGCCGAAGTCGGCTGCCAGGGCGAGGTGGGCTCGGCATCGTCGATGGCCGCCGCCGGCCTCGCCGAAGTGATGGGCGGCACACCCCAGCAGGTGGAAAACGCCGCGGAAATCGCGATGGAACACAACCTGGGCCTGACCTGCGACCCGATCGGCGGCCTCGTGCAGATCCCCTGCATCGAACGCAACGCCATCGCCGCAGCCAAGGCCATCAACGCCGCCAAAATGGCGCTGTGGGGCGACGGCACCCACCGCGTGTCCCTCGACGAAGTCATCGTGACCATGCGGGAGACCGGCCGGGACATGAGCTCCAAGTACAAGGAGACCGCGATGGGCGGCCTCGCCGTGAACGTGGTCGAGTGCT
>NZ_JCBANT010000039.1:0-630 GCF_059816125.1 Arthrobacter sp. 001422645
ACCGTCACCCAGCGGGCCAGCCACGCCGCCACCGAACGGCACGTCAGTCTCCGCCCGGCCCCGGACACCATGTGCTACCTCACCGCCCTGCTCCCCGCCGGTCAGGGCATCGCGATGTACGCCGCCCTGACCCGGCACGCCGACACCCTCCGCAACAACGGTGACCCCCGCACCCGCGGCCAGCTCATGACCGATACCCTGGTCGAACGCACCACCGGCACCTCCGGCGGGATCACCGGCATCGAACTCCAGCTCGTCATGACCGACCGCACCCTCCTCCAGGGCGACAGCGAACCCGCCCGCCTCCCCGGCTACGGCATCGTCCCCGCAGCCTGGGCCCGCGACCTCCTCCAACATGGAGGACAAGCCACCCGCGCGCGAACCGAAGACACGAATACGACAACTGATACGGCCAAGAACTCGGACGGGGACGTGGACAAGGCCTTCACCGTCTGGCTCCGCCGGCTCTACACCGCGCCGGGCACCGGTGAGCTCACCGCGCTGGACTCCCGCGCCCGGCTCTTCCCGCCCGGACTCCGCCGCCTCATCCAGGCCCGGGACGACACCTGCCGCACCCCGTACTGCGACGCCCCGATCCGCCACTTCGACCACATCATCCCCTGGCACCGC
>NZ_JCBANT010000003.1:0-267039 GCF_059816125.1 Arthrobacter sp. 001422645
CCCGGGACGACACCTGCCGCACCCCGTACTGCGACGCCCCGATCCGCCACTTCGACCACATCATCCCCTGGCACCGCGGCGGACCCACCACCCAGGCCAACGGCGCCGGACTCTGCGAAGCCTGCAACCACACCAAAGAAACCCCCGGCTGGAGTGTCCGGCCCCGGCCCGGCCCCAGACACACCATCGAGATTCAGACCCCCACCGGCCACAGCTACCAATCCACCGCACCCCCACTGCCCGGGACGGGTCTGACCGACTCGCCTCCGCTGCCCAACACGGCCGTGCCGGCCACCGACACCAACCATCACCGCCGCAAACTCCGACACCGTTTGAAGACGGTCAGGCGGGCGCAGTCCGCGAAGTCGCTCGCGGCCTGAGTTGCGGCAGGACAGTCACGGGCGGCAAACCTGCGTACAACGCAGCCGCCCGCCGATCCAAAAAGATCGGCGGGCGGCAAGAGGTGAACCGTCGTGGCGCAAGGTCCGCCAGGCGGGCGGGCCGGTCAGCGCGCGGCGACTTCCTCGGGCTCAGGCTCGCCGACGTCCGCCGTCGAGGTTGCCGGTTTGCGCAGCTTGGCGCCCTCCACATCGACGTCCGGGAGGATGCGGTCCAGCCAGCGCGGCAGCCACCAGGCCTTTTCGCCCAGCAGATACATCACGGCCGGGACGATCGTCATCCGGACCACGAAGGCATCAATCAGCACACCGAAGGCCATGGCGAAGCCGAGCGGGCGGACCATGTTCAGGTGCGAGAAGATGAAGCCCGAGAACACGCTGACCATGATGATCGCGGCCGCGGTGACCACGGCGGCGGCGTGGCTGAAGCCGGAGCGGACCGCATGCTTCGCCGATTCGCCGTGCATGTAGGACTCGCGCATGCCCGAGGCGATGAACACCTGGTAGTCCATTGCCAGGCCGAACAGCACGCCGATCAGGATGATCGGCAGGAAGCTCAGCACGGCGCCCGGGTTCTCGACGCCGAAGATGGTCCCCAGCCAGCCCCACTGGTAGACGGCGACGACGGCGCCGAACGCGGCGGCGAGTGAGAGCAGGAATCCGCCGGTGGCGAGCAGGGGCACCCAGATGGAGCGGAACACGAGGAGCAGCAGGATCAGCGACAGTCCCACCACGATGGCCAGATACGGCGGCAGTGCGTCGCCGAGTTTGGTGGACACGTCGACGTTGCCGGCGGTCTGCCCCGTGAGGCCGATGCTGGCGCCGGTGGTGTCCTTGATCTGGCCCTTTTCGGCGCGAAGTTCGGAGACTACCTGGACCGTGCTGGCGCTGGCCGGCCCTTCGTTGGGGATGACCTGGAACACCGCGGTGCGCCGGTCATCGCTCAGCGCCAGTGGCACGGCGGCGGCGACGTTCTCCGTCTCGCGGAGGATGTCCGCGACGTCGAACTGTTTGGCCTGCGCCTCGGCGGCGGTCAGTCCCGCGGGGAAGTCGCCCACCACGATGATCGGGCCGGTCATGCCCTCGCCGAAGCTTCGTTTCGTGACGTCGTAGGCCTGGAACGCCGGCGAGGCGACGGGTTCGGAACTGGCGTCGGGCAGGGCGAGCCGCAGCTGGCTGGCGGGCAACGCCACAACTCCCAGCAGCACAACCCCGGCCAGCAGGGCCAGCCACGGGTGCTTGGTGACAATGCCGCCCCAGCCGTGGCTGCTGCGGTATTCATCCCTGGCCCGATCCTCGGTTTCGTGGCCGGGAGCGGCATTGTGCTTGTCCGCCTTGGCCCACGCCCGCTTGGAGATCAGCTTGCGGCCCACGAGGGAGAGGACGGCCGGCGTCAGGGTCAGGGCGACGACGACGGCGACTGCCACCGTCCCGGCGGCGGAGAGACCCATGACGGCCAGGAACGGAAGGCCCGGAACGACCAGGGCCGCGAGGGCGATGATGACGGTCAGGCCGGCGAAGAGCACGGCATTTCCGGAGGTGCCGGTGGCCAGCGCCACCGACTCCTCGTGGTCCATTCCGGAGAGCAGCTGGCCGCGGTGCCGGTTGACGATAAACAGGGAATAGTCGATTCCGACGGCCAGGCCGAGCATGAGCGCCAGCATGGGGGAGATGGAGCTCATGTCCACGGCGCCGCTCAGGGCGAACGTGGCGCCCACGCCAACGGCGACGCCGACCAGTGCCATCAGCAGCGGAAGGCCCGCGGCGATCAAGGTGCCGAGCATGATGATCAGGACCAGGGCTGCCACCGCGATGCCGATGATCTCGGCGGTGCCGAAGAGCTCGGAGATGTCCTCGCTGATTTCCTTGCTGGGCAGGGCGGTCACGTCGGCGGCGGAAACCTCTTTGACGATGTCCTGGACCTGCTGGCGGACCTCGGGGTCGAGGCCGTTGATCGAGGTCTTGAACTGGACCTGAGCGATCGCGGCCTTGCCGTCCTCGGAGACGAAGCGGAGACCTTGGGAAGCCTCCAGCTGCCGGGCGCCGAGCGCCAGCTGAGCTTCGCCGGCTTCCAGTTCCTTGGTGCCGGCGTCGAGCTTTGCCTGCCCCTCGGCGAGGGCCGCCTTCTGCTGGCCGAGCTGCTGCTCGATCGCAGCGGGGGGCATGCCGGCAGCGGTCATCTGCTGTTCGGCAGCCGCCAGCTGGGCCTTGCCGGCGGCGAGTTCGGCGGCGGACTTCTCCAGCTGCGCCTTGCCGGCGGCGGACTGCTTTTTGCCGGCGGCGAGGTCTGCGGCGGCCTTGTCCAGCTGAGCCTGGGTGGCGAACGGGTCCACCGTGCCCTGAACGTCGGGCAGGGTTTTGAGCTTGGTCAGTGCCGCGGTGACGGCGTCCTTGCCCGCCTGGCTGAACTCGTCACCGTTGGCTTCGAAGACAACGCTGGCGGAGCCGCCGGAGGAGGAGGGAAGCTCAGTCTTGAGCTTGTCCGCCATCTGCTGGGTTTCGGTTCCCGGGATCTGGAAGTTGTTGGACAGGGTGCCGTGGAACGCGGCGGCCGCGCCGCCCACCGCCACCATCACTGCGAGCCACACGGAGATGACCAGCCAGCGGTGGCGGTACGAGAACTTGCCGAGACGGTAGAGCAGTAGGGCCATGTCAGTGCCGATCTGGGGAAGGGGCGGAGGTGTTAGCCGGGGTGGCTGCTGCCGGAGTGGTGTCAGGGCGGGCGAACCCGGAGCCCAGCAGGGTCATGGAATCGATCAGGAGTTGGCGCAGGCTGGACAGGGATTCCGGCGTAAGGGATCCGCCGCACCGGGAGAACCAGACGTCCATGGCGGCTTTGCCGCACGAGATGACGGAACCGGCCAGGGCGCGGAGGTACAGTTCGTCGAGTTCGACGCCGGCCGCCCCGCGGGAACGCTCGCGGGCCGCGCTGATGATCTGGACGGTGCAGTGGTCCCAGGCTTCCAGCTCGGACCGGCTGAGCTGCGGATTGGCCTGGCCAAGGCTGTACAGCTCGGCCAGCGGGGCCACGGTCATGGGGTCTGCGAGCGCCACGAGGGCGGCGCGGGCCGATTCCATGAACGGTTCCCCGGCCGGACGCAGCCGGAACTGCTGGAGTGCCGTGTCCAGGAATCCGAAAGTGACGGCGGCGATGGCCGCTTCGGTACTGCTGAAGTAGTTGAAGAAGGTGCGGCGGGAGATACTGGCGGCGTCGGCGATGTCCTCGACCGTGAAGTTGCCGGGGCCGTTGGACCGGAGCAGCGCCAAGGCGGCGTCGGTGATGGCCTGACGGGTGGCCGCTTTGTTCAACTCACGGCGCGACAGTACTGACGGTGGTTCAGCCGGCGCAGGGGATGCCGACGGTGCGGTTGGGCTGGCAGGCGGGGAGGCGGGCACGCAATTACACTACGTGCATGTTTGCACTCAGGGCAACTTTTAGTCAGCTTCGGGCCTTGTCAGGAAAACGGACTGCCCGGTGGCGCCCGGTTCGCCTTCCGGGAGGGGGATGGCGAAGACGGCGGTGCCGTAGGCGCAAACCTCGGTCCAGGTGGTGCCCAGCTGCGAATTGTCGAAGCGCATGGCCACGATGGCGTTGGCCCCGCGCTGTTCCGCCTCCTTGACCATCCGGGCCATGACCTCCTGCCGGCTCTCGTAAAGCATGCGCGTCATTTCGGGCAGTTCCCCGCCGCCGATCGAGCGGAAGCCCGCCATGACCTGGCCGCCGATATCGCGGGCGCGGACGGTCAAACCCATCACTTCGCCGAAAACGGCGTCGATCCTGTGGCCGGGGATGTCATCGGAGGTCACGATCAGCATGACCCGAGCGTACCCAGTCCGGGGCCGTCCGGACCCGTAAACCTGCGAATAAGCCCGGGAAAGTCTTCCGAACCAGGTGCGAGGGACGCTCCGGAACCTTCACAGGAACATGAAAGGTTCCGAACAGCTCCCGCTGAAGCGGTCCCCGCAGACTTGAACCACGTCTTGAACGAGACAATCACCGCTACCAGCCGTGGCAGCACGGCCGAACCAGGAGACAGCAGATGTCACGCACCAAGAGAATGACGCTCGCCATTTCGGCCGGGGCCTTGGCCCTCGGCGCCGGGCTTGGAGTCACCGGGATGGCCTCCGCCGCCACCACCACTCCGACGCCGACCCCCAGCGCCTCGGCAGAGGCGACGCCAGGGACCTCCGGCGCCGACGGAATGCGCGGCCACGGCCACGGCAGGGGCGGGGAGCGCGGCGGCGCCCAGGCTGCCGAACTGGCCGCCAAACTCGGCGTGGAGGAGGCCAAGGTCACAGAGGCGCTGCAGGCCTTCCGCGAAGCCAACAAGCCCACCACCCCGCCCGCCGAGGGCACCAAGCCGGACCGCGCAGCCAGGGACGCTGCGCTCGCCAAGTCGCTGGCGGAGTCGCTGGGGATTGAGGAATCCAAGGTCACCGCGGCGCTGGAGGAGCTGCGGACCGCGGCCCAGGCTGACCGCGCTGCGGCGTTGAAGACCAAGCTGGACAAGGCGGTCACCGACGGCACCTTGACCCAGGCTGAGGCGGACGCCGTTACCAAGGCCGTGGAGAAGGGTGTCATTGGGGGCGGCGGACACTAGGACCCTGTCTGGCTGCAGCCGCCGGCTCACAGCGGACACGGCTTAGCAGCACGTCAAAAGAGAAGAAGTCCCCGGGAGCTTCCCGGGGACTTCTTCCGTGATGGCTTGTAACGGCGGTTAGGCCTTGGCGTCGGCCAGTTCGCGGCCTTCCGGCGACGCCGCGCCGGCAGCGGCGGCGGAAGTACCGTCGGAAGTACCGCCGTCGGCTGATCCGGCGACCGTGGTGTCGGTGTCGGCGTCGGCGTCGTCGCTGAACGGGTCACCGGAGCGCGGTGCGTTGTACAGCGACTCGTCCAGGATGCCCTGGCGCTTGGCCACGATGGTGGGGATCAGGGCCTGCCCTGCCACGTTGACGGCGGTGCGTCCCATGTCCAGGATCGGATCGATGGCCAGGAGCAGCCCGACGCCGGCGAGCGGCAGTCCCAGGGTGGAGAGCGTCAGGGTCAGCATCACGACGGCGCCGGTGGTGCCGGCGGTCGCGGCGGAGCCCAGCACGGACACGAGGGCGATCAGGAGGTACTGGGTGAAGTCGAGCTGGATGCCGAAGAACTGGGCCACGAAGATCGCGGAGATGGCCGGGTAGATCGCGGCGCAGCCGTCCATCTTGGTGGTGGCGCCGAGCGGGACAGCGAAGGAGGCGTAGCCGCGGGGGACGCCCAGGCTGCGTTCGGTCACGCGCTGGGTCAGCGGCAGGGTGCCCACCGAGGAGCGGGAGACAAAGGCGAGCTGCACAGCCGGCCAGACGCCGGAGAAGTACTGCCGGACGGACAGGCCGTGGGTGCGGACCAGGACCGGGTAGACCACGAACAGCACCAGGGCGAGGCCCACGTAGATGGCGAACGTGAACTTGCCGAGGGAACCGATAGTGTCCCAGCCGTAGATCGCCACGGCGTTGCCGATCAGGCCGACGGTGCCGATCGGGGCGATCCGGATGATCCACCAGAGGACTTTCTGGATCACGGCGAGGGCGGAGGCATTGAGGTTCAGGAACGGCTCGGCCGCCTTGCCGACCTTCAGCGCGGCGATGCCGACGGCGACGGCGATCACCAGGATCTGCAGGACATTGAAGCTCACCGTGGTGGTGGCGACGTCCTCGGTGATGGTGGTGCTGGCGCCGAGGCCCAGGAAGTTCTTCGGGAACAGGCCGGTCAGGAACGCCCACCAGCTGCCCACCTTGGACGGCGCTTCGCCTTCGCCGGTGATGCCTGTGTTGGCGCCGGGCTGCAGGAGCACGCCCAGGCCGATGCCGATCAGCACGGAGATCAGCGCGGTGATGGCGAACCAGAGCAGAGTGTTCCAGGCCAGCCGGGCGGCGTTGGAGACGGCGCGCAGGTTGGAGATGGAACTGACCACGGCGGTGAAGATAAGGGGCACGACGGCGGTCTGCAGCAGCGAGACGTAGCTCGAGCCGATGGTCTGCAGTGTGGCGCCGAGGGCGTTGGGGTCCGCCTTGGTGCTGCCCGTGTATTTGGCCAGTAGGCCGAGGCCCAGGCCCACGATCAGGGCGGCGATGATCTGGAAGCCGAACGAGCCGGCCCATGTGGGCAACTGGAAGCCGGTCTTTCCGGCGGGTGCGGGGGTGCTTGTCTGAGTGGTCACCGGATCACGCTAGGACCAGTGCAACTATCACGTCGAAAGGATGTTGAGAAATATTACGCGCCCAGCGTTCGGTCCCAGCCGCCGGATCCCCGGAACCACGCCGCAAAACCACCCGTTTGTGAAGTTATTCCAGCCTCCGGTGTGGCGATTGTCTCCCCTGTTTTCGCCGAGGTGAGAGTTCGCGCCCATGACCCTCAAGGACATGGGCGCGAACTCTCACCTCGGCGGTGCGACGGGGTCTCGACCTACCCCAGCAGCGCGCGCTTCAGGGTGTCGAGGCCTACGGAGCCGATGTTGAGGGCTTTCGTGTGAAACGCCTTGAGGTCGAAGCCCGGGCGGGATTCGAGCTCGGCGCGGATCTGCTCCCAGAGCCGCTGGCCCACCTTGTATGACGGCGCCTGGCCCGGCCAGCCGAGGTAGCGGGTGAACTCGAAGTTGAGCTGGCCTTCGCTGATGGCGAGGTTCTGCTTCAGGAACTCGTAGCCCTTGTCCGGGGTCCAGGTGCCGGACCCCCAGCGGGCGGGAACTTCGAGCTCCAGGTGGACGCCGATGTCGAACACCACGCGGGCCGCACGCATCCGCTGCATGTCCAGCATGCCCATGTGGTCGCCCGGATCCTTGAGGTAGCCCAGCTCCTGCATGAGCTTCTCGGCGTAGAGTGCCCAGCCTTCGCCGTGCCCGGAGGTCCAGCAGACATTCCGGCGCCACTTGTTGAGCAGCTCGCGGCGGTAGGTGGCGGTGGCGACCTGAAGGTGGTGGCCGGGGACGCCCTCATGGTAGACCGTGGTGGTCTCGGCCCAGGTGGTGAAGGTGTCTTCTCCCGGCGGGACGGACCACCACATGCGGCCCGGACGGCTGAAGTCGTCCGAGGGCCCGGTGTAATAGATGCCGCCTTCGTCGGTCGGGGCAATCTTGCACTCCAGGGTCTTCATGACGTCCGGAATGTCGAAGTGGACGCCCGCGAGGTCGGCCACGGCCTTGTCCGAGAGCTCCTGCATCCACGCCTGGAGGGCGTCAGTGCCCTTGAGCTGCCGCGCGGGGTCGTTGTTCAGGACCTCCTTGGCTTCCTCGATGGTGGCGCCGGGGCGGATCTCCTCGGCCACGCGCTCCTGCTCGGCGATCAGGCGGTCAAGTTCCTGCACGCCCCAGGCGTACGTTTCCTCGAGGTCCACCGTGGCGCCGAGGAAGGCGCGGGAGGCCAGCGAGTAGCGCTCGCGGCCGACGGCGTCCTTCTCCGGGGCGACGGGCAGCAGTTCGGACTCCAGGAATCCGGCCAGCCGTGAGTAGGCCACCCTGGCGGCGGCAGCGCCGGCGTCGAGCTTGGACTGTACGTCCCCGGGCAGCGGTCCGTCCGCGGTCGTGGCGCCGGCGGCCAGCTTCGCGAAGAAGCCGTCCTCGGCTGCGTGCTTGGTGGTCTGCTCGATGACGATTTTCACCTGCCGCGCGGCGGCCACCTTGCCGTCCTCCTTCGCGGAGCGCAGCGACTCGATGTAACCGTCCAGCGCGGCGGGGACGTTGTGCGCCCGCCCCGCGATGTGGTCCCACTGTTCGGCGGTGTTTGTTGGCATCAGGTCGAAGATCGCCCGGATCTCCTGGGCGGGGGAGGCGATGTTGTTCAGTTCGCCGAGGTCCCAGCCGGATTCGTGGAGTTCCAGCTGCAGGCCCAGGCGCTCGCGCATGGCGTCCAGGGTGACGGCGTCGACGTCGTCCACCGGCTCCAGTCCGTCCAGCGCGGCGAGGGCCTTCCGCGCGGCGGCGGCGAACTCCCGGTGCCCGGCGGGGGAGAAGTCCTGGTATTCGGTCTCATGTCCGGGGAGGCCGAGCTCGGTGGCGAAGCTCGGGTTAAGCCGGATCAGGGTGTCCGTGAAGGCGTCGGCGACGGCATCGATAGCGGTCTGCGGGCGCACGGCTGATGTGTTTTCAGTGGTTTCGATAGTCACCCGAAAGAGACTAGCCGGGCTGCCGCCGTTATGAAAGGGTTGCTGAACTTTTCGCCCAGGGACTTTGTCTTAGCCCCGGCTGCGCTTCCACGAGCCGGGACCCGGCCTCGGCGCCAGCTGCAGCTGCTGACGGCGGATCCAGTGCCGGGCGCCGGGCTTTTCCGGTGCCGGCGCTGCGCCGCTGTCCAGGGAGAGCACGACGGCGGACAGCGCCGCGAGCTCTTCCGGCGTCGGGTCGCCCTTGGCCACGGCGAACAGGGGCCGCTCCGCCGCCGCGGCTTCCAGGGGCTCGCTTTCAGGCGTCACAGCGGGATGTTCCCGTGCTTCTTGGCGGGCAGGCTGGCCCGCTTGTCCCGCAGGGCACGCAGGCCCTTGATGATCTGCATCCGGGTCTCGGACGGCGCGATGACCGCGTCCACATAGCCGAGCTGGGCGGCCTGGTAGGGGTTGAGCAGCTCTTCCTCGTACTGCCGGATGACCTCGGAGCGCTTGGCCTCGACGTCGCCGCCGCTCTCCGCCACTGCGGCGAGCTCACGGCGGTACAGGATGTTGACCGCGCCCTGGGCGCCCATCACGCCGATCTGGGCGGTGGGCCAGGCCAGGTTGAGGTCCGCGCCGAGCTTCTTGGAGCCCATCACGATGTACGCGCCGCCGTAGGCCTTGCGGGTAATGACGGTCAGCTTCGGCACGGTGGCCTCCGCGTAGGCGTAGAGCAGCTTCGCGCCGCGGCGGATGATGCCCTGGAACTCCTGGTCCTTGCCCGGCAGGAAGCCCGGGACGTCCACAAGGGTGATGATCGGGATGTTGAAGGCGTCGCAGTGCCGGACAAAGCGGGCGGCCTTCTCCGAGGCGGCAATGTCCAGGGTTCCGGCGAACTGCATCGGCTGGTTGGCGACGATGCCGACGGTGTGGCCCTCCACCCGGCCGTAGCCGATGATCACGTTCGGGGCGTAGAGGGACTGCATCTCCAGGAAGTGCGCGTCGTCCACGATCTGCTCGATGACCTTGCGCATGTCATAGGGCTGGTTGGCCGAGTCCGGGATGAGGACGTCCAGGGCGAGGTCGTCGTCGTCGAGCTCCAGCTCCTGGGAGTGCTCCAGGACGGGGGCTTCGGAGAGGTTGTTGGAGGGAAGGAAGTCCAGGAGTTCGCGGACGAACTCGACGGCGTCGGCCTCGTCGGAGGCCAGGTAGGTGGAGGTACCCGTGTTGGCGTTGTGCTGGCGGGCGCCGCCAAGGGTTTCCATGTCCACGTCCTCGCCGGTGACGGTCTTGATGACGTCCGGGCCGGTGATGAACATGTGCGAAGTCTTGTCCACCATGACCACATAGTCGGTCAGGGCGGGGGAGTAGGCCGCGCCGCCGGCGGAGGGGCCCATGATGAGGGAGATCTGCGGGACCACACCGGAGGCATGGACGTTGTTGCGGAAGATGTCCGCGAACATGGCCAGCGAGGCGACGCCTTCCTGGATGCGGGCGCCGCCGCCGTCGAGGATGCCGACCACGGGGCAGCCGTTGCGCAGCGCGAATTCCTGGACCTTGACGATCTTCTCGCCGTTGACCTGGCTCAGCGAGCCGCCATAGACGGAGAAGTCCTGGCTGTACACGGCCACGGGGCGGCCGTCCACGGTGCCGTAGCCGGAGACCAGTCCGTCGCCCAGCGGCTTCTTCTTCTCCATGCCGAAGGCGGTGGAGCGGTGCACGGCCAGGGCGTCGAATTCGACGAAGGAGCCGGCGTCCAGCAGCAGGTCGATGCGCTCGCGGGCCGTGTTCTTGCCGCGGGCATGCTGCTTCTCGATCGCTTCCGGGCCGGAGGGCTGCTCAGCACGGGCCTGGCGGTCGCGGAAGTCGGCAATCTTTCCCGCGGTCGTGGTCAGATCGTGGCTCATCAAGTGTCTCCGGCTCTGTCGCTGATGGTTGTGGTGCTGAATCGTGTGCTGCTGGTAGTGCTGTGCTGCTGGTAGTGCTGTGCTGCTGGTAGTGCTGTGCAGGCCCTGTCCTCGTGGCGTTTTAGTCGGTATCCACAAAAGCCGGGCCCTGAGGGCAAGTCTAGTGACGGCATTGGCCCACGCCGCTGTAGAAACCCTACAATTTTCGCCCCCACCCTCCCGGGGACCACGTCAGCTTCTCCCGAAGGGCGCCCCATGAACCCTGGCCGACTGCCGCCCCGCCGCGCGGGACCTTCCTGCCCGGTTGCCCGGTCCTGGAGGGGCTATCCGCTAAGCGAATCCCCGGGATTCCGCGGGTCCGCCGGCCTGTCGGCACATCGTGTCCGGAGGAACCGGGCGGGAGCGTCGGAGGAGGCCGGCGGGGCAGGCCGGCGGGGCGCGGCGCTCGCGCCCAGAAAATGTTACTCACCAGTAACATGAGTCGGCTAGAGTGTCCTCATGACTTTGAGCAACGACGCTTCGGGCGCCGCCCCGCATCCCCAGCAGCCCGCGCCACAGCAGTCCGGGCCCTACCGAGCCGCCGGTTCCCTCCAGGGCCGCACCGTCCTCATCTCCGGGGGCAGCCGCGGGATTGGACTGGCCATCGCCACCCGTGCCGCGCGCGACGGCGCCAACATCGTCCTGATGGCCAAAACCGGCCAGCCGCACGCCAAGCTGGAAGGCACGGTTTACTCCGCGGCCGAACAGATCGAGGCGGCCGGCGGTCAGGCCTTGCCGCTGGTGGGGGATGTGCGCAATGACGCCGACGTCGCGGGCGCCGTCTCCGCCGCCGTGGAACGCTTCGGCAGGATCGACATCGTCATCAACAACGCCTCCGCGATCGACCTGTCCACGACCGACGACGTCGACATGAAGCGCTACGACCTGATGCAGGACATCAATGTTCGGGGCACCTTCCTGCTCTCCAAGCTCGCCCTGCCTGCCCTGCGCGAATCCGGTGCGGGGCAGATCCTGACGCTCTCCCCACCGCTGAACCTGGACCCCAAGTGGGCCGGCATGCACCTTGCCTACACCATGGCCAAGTACGGCATGAGCCTGACCACCCTGGGCCTGGCCGAGGAACTGAAGGCCGACGGCATCAGCGTGAACTCCCTGTGGCCCTGCACCCTGATCAACACGGCCGCCATCCGCAACATGCCGGGCGGCGAAAAAATCGTGCGCGGCGCCCGGGGCCCCGAAATCATGGCGGACGCGGCCCACGCCGTGCTGACCAACAGCCACGCGGTCCCGGAGTCCGGCAGCAGGAGCGGCAATTTCTACACGGATGAGCAAGTCCTGGCCGCCGCGGGCGTCACCGACTTCACGCCGTACAGCCTGGGCGCGCCGGAAGACCGGTTGATCCCTGACATTTTCCTCTGAGTTTCCTGTGGGCTGGTCCGGAGCCGACGACGGCGTAACTCGGTAGGATTCAAAGCATGGAAGCCGCGCAGGAAGCCCCGGACCGTCCGCCCCTCGACGTGAACGCCCTCAGTGATGAGGCGTTCCTCTCAGCCAACGGCATTCCGCGGCTCACAATCGTGGAGTCCACCGGGTCCACCAACGCGGACCTGCTGCGCGGAGTCACCGAGGATCCCTCGGCCTATCCGGACCTCACCGTGCTCACCGCCGAATACCAAAGCGCTGCCCGCGGCCGGCTGGACCGCCGCTGGGAAGCACCCGCCGGCAGTGCTGTCTCCGTGTCACTGGTGCTGCGTCCGGTCAACGCGGACGGACGTCCGCTGCCGACCCAGAGCTACTCCTGGCTCTCGCTCCTCGCGGCACTTGCCCTGCGCGAGGCGCTCCTGGAAACCGCCGGGATCCCCGCGGAACTCAAGTGGCCCAACGACGTCCTGGTCCGCGGACGGAAGATCGCCGGCATTCTGGCCCAGATGGGCCCGATGCAGGGCGGCGCCGTACCGCCGGTTGTGCTGGGGACAGGGCTGAACGTCACGCTCACCGAGGCCGAACTCCCGGTGCCCACCGCCACGTCCGTCCTGCTGGAACAGCCGACGTCGGTGGACCGGACCGGGCTGCTGAAGAGTTATCTGTCCCGGTTCGCGACGCTCTACCGCAGCTTCTGCAACGCCGACGGCGACCCCGCCGCGGGGATGGCCGGCGGACCGTCGCTGCACAAGCGGATCGAGCACGTCCTCACGACGCTCGGCAAGCAGGTCCGTGCCCAGCTTCCCGGTGACCACGAAATCATCGGCCACGCCACACGCCTGGATGACTACGGCTCACTCATGGTGGTCGACGCCGGAGGACACGAGCACGTGGTGACGGCCGGAGATGTGGTGCACCTGCGGCCCTGGACGCCCCCCGGCCAGGATTCGGGCCACGAAAGCGGCTATGCGTAAAGAGCTCCTCCCGGGCGAGCAAGTGATTGTGGTGACCCGGCCGCAGCCCCGGACCCTGATTTTTCCGGCGCTGCTGTTCATCTTGGTTCCGGCGCTGGCCGCCTACGGCAGCGCCTGGATTGTGAAAGGCGGCCCGTCCCACCTCATGCCGCTGATCAAGGAGTCGGCCAGGCAGTGGACACCCTGGCTGATCGGAGCCTGCATTGGACTGGCGGCCTGGGTACTGCTGGGCTACTGCCTGCCGCGGGCCATGACTTGGCACGCCACGAAGTACACCCTGACAAGCCAGCGGCTGGTTGCCCGTTACGGCATGCTCCGGCGGCGCGACCAGCAGGTTTCCCTGGCCACCGTCCGTAATGTGGTCATTCATCAGTCGTTGCTCCAACGCATATTGCGTTCAGGGAACATATCCTTGGATACCGGGTACCCCAACAGCACGGTGGTCCCCGACGTTCCGGAAGTCGCGACGTTCCGAAACTTCATCCTCGACGCCATCGATGATCTCCCGCCTGCCGGGGACCTGGGCGTCGCGGATGTGCCCTACGACCACGCCAGCCCCTGGCAAGTAGAGCCCTGGCCGATAGAGACGAGAGAAGGTGGAAGAGATGAGCGCTGAGAACGTTCACCGGGAAACGGGACTGCTGGCGAACGAGCCGTCGCACGTTTCGGATGCCTTCGTTGAGGCCGCCAGCCTCGAAGCAGCGGTCCTCGACTCCCTGGCCGAGGCCGCGGATGACGTTCCTGCGGAGTCCGCTACTGTGCCGGACCAGACTGTTGCAGCGCCCGACGACGCCGATTCGGACGAGACGGACACAGACGCCGATTCGGCGGGCACGGACTCCGACGCCGATTCGTCCGCGGGAGACAGCGACGCCGACGACAGCGACGCCGACGACAGGGCGGAGCAGCCCCCCGCTGCAGCTCCGCCCACCGGGGCCATGTCCGCCGAACGCATTGCCTTGAAAGCCCTTGAACAGAGGCTGCTTGGCGGAGAACGCAAGCTGCGCCGCCGTGAAGTCGCATCCGGCGCGGGACTGTCCCTGCTCTCCGCCCGGAAACTGTGGCGGGCCCTGGGCTTTCCCAACATCGGTGACGAGGACGTGGCCTTCACCGAACGCGACCAGGCCGCGCTGAACACCATCGTGGACCTGGTCCGCGGCGGCAAACTCACCGAGGAAGCCGCGATCTCCGTCACCCGTGCCATCGGCCAGATGACAGACCGCATGGTGGTCTGGCAGGTCGAAGCCCTCGTGGAGGACATGGTCCAGAACCAGGGTGTCACCGACGCCGTCGCACGCAAGCGGCTGGTTGGCGAACTGCCGTCCCTCGTGGACGCTCTGGAGGAAATGCTGCTTTATTCCTGGCGCCGCCAGCTCAACGCCGGTGTCCAGCGACTTGCCGTGCGCGCCGAGGCCGGGCTCGCCTCCAGCGAGGAAGGCCGCGAAGGCGACGAGGATGACGCCCCGCTGCCGCTGGCACGCGCCGTCGGATTCGCGGACCTGGTCTCCTACACGAGCCTGTCCCGCCGGATGAACGAAAAGACCCTCGCCCAGCTGGTCCAGCGCTTCGAGAACAAGTGCGCCGAAATCATTTCGGTGGGCGGCGGGCGGCTGGTCAAAACGGTCGGCGACGAAGTGCTCTACATTGCCGAGACCCCCGCGGCCGGCGCCGAAATCTCCCTGGCCCTGTGCCAGGCCTTCACCGAGGACGAAATCCTTCCCCAGGCACGCGTCGCCATGGTGTGGGGCCGCATCCTGTCCCGGCTCGGCGATATCTACGGTCCCACCGTCAACCTCGCGGCGCGGCTCACGGCACTGGCAGATCCGGGAACGGTGCTGGTGGACTCCATGACCGCGGCCGCGCTGGAACAGGACGAGCGGTTTGTCCTGCTGCCGCGGCCGGCCGAGGACGTCCGCGGCTTCGGCGAAATCCACCCCGTTCAGCTCCAACGCGGCAGCGGCCGCGGACTCGTCCTGGATTAAGCGCCCCTGAGCTGCATCGATGCTGATCCTGCCGGACTTGACTCCGCCGGGGTTTCTCTAATCGATAGCTAATATGCAATAGTCGAAGCTATCTGGCACCAGCACGGGCGATGCCCCCTGCGTGGCGGCCGTGATCTTCCGGGGGACACAGCACACATGAAGACTTTCCTGACAGCCCTGCGGCCCAAAACCCGCAGGCCGGAACCATCACGCCCGCTCACTGCCGCCCGCCGCCGTTTCCTGAGCGCGGCCGGCCTTGCCGTCGCCTCCGCGGTCCTCATCACCGGCGCCATCATTTATCCGGGGTTTAAGACTGCTGAGGTGGAGTTGAATGATGGCGGGGTGTGGGTGGTGTCGAAGTCGAAGAATGCGGTGGGGCGGTTGAATTATCCGTCGCGGGTGTTGGATGGGGCGGTGACGCCGGCGTCGACGACGTTTGATGTGTTGCAGGATGCCGGGAATGTGTTTGTGGATGATTCGGCGGGGTCGACGTTGAATCAGGTGTCGGCGGCGCAGATGCGGTTGGGCGGGGATAAGAAGTTGCCGGGTTCGGCGGTGGTGAGTTTCGGGTCGGAGGTCATTTCGGTGACGGATGCGGCGCGGGGTTCGGTGTGGGCGTTGTCGCCGTCGACGGTGAACGGGTTTGATGAGGAGAATTCCGAGCCGGTGTTGAAGGGTTCGCAGGGGACGGTGTCCGCGGTGGGGGCGGATGACCGGATTTATAGTGCGGATCCGGTGTCGGGGCAGGTGACGGTGACGTCGGTGGATGCCGGGGGTGCTGTGACGGATGCTGAGGTGAGCGCGTGGGAGGGGTTGAAGGGCGCGGGGGATCTGCAGCTGGCGGTGGTGGGGGACCGGCCGGTGGTGTTGGATGCGGGCCGGGGGAAGCTGTTTTTGCCGGGCGGGCGTGAGCTGGCCCTGGCGGAGGCGCGGGATGCGAAGTTGCAGCTCTCGGGTCCGGCCGCGGACTCCGTGGCGGTGGCGACGCCGAAGGCGTTGTTGCTTCAGCCGTTGGATGGGTCGGCGGCGAAGACGGTCACTTTTGGCGGGCAGGGGGTGCCGGCGGCGCCGGTGCAGCTGGGCGGGTGTGTGCATGCGGCGTGGTCCGGGGCGAACAAGTATGTCCGGGACTGCACGGATGATGCCAGTGACAAGTCCGTGGCTGTGCCGAAGGCGAGTGCCTCACCCAGTTATGTGTTCCGGGTGAACCGGGATTTGGTGGTCCTGAACGATGTGAATTCCGGCAATGTGTGGCTGGTGAACCAGAACATGCAGCTGGTCAACAACTGGGACGACGTCATCCCGCCGCAGCAGACCTCCGACGACGCGGACAAGGACTCCGCCGACGAAGTCCAGCAGACCGTGCTGCCGGACCGCACCAAACCCAACAGCGCGCCCGTCGCCAAACCCGACACCTTCGGCGTTCGCGCCGGCAAGACCACCATCCTCCCCGTGCTCGACAACGACACAGACCCGGACGGCGACATCCTCACCGTCCGCAGCCCGGACCCGCTCACATCCGGGCTCCTCGCGCCGATCTACGGCGCCACGGGCTTCCAGGTCAGCGTCGGGGACAACAAGGCCGGATCGGAAACCTTCAAATACACGGTGGACGACGGCCGCGGCCTCTCCGCCACCGCCGACGTCACCCTCAACATCGTGCCGCCGGGAGAGAATGCCGCCCCGCGGCAGAAACCCAACCGCAACACCACCCTCGTCGTGCAGTCCGGCAAGGTAGTCAGCCAGAACATCCTCACCGACTGGATTGACCCCGACGGCGACGACCTGTTCGTCGTCGGCGCGGCCAGCAGCGATCCCCGCGACCAGGTCAAGGTCCGGCCCGACGGCCTGCTCAGCTTCCAGGACGCAGGCTCCGAGCCCGGCCGCAAGACCGTCACCGTCACGGTCTCGGACGGACGCTCCACCGCCGACGGCAAGGTCACCGTGGACGTCCGCGCCCCGGGCGCCCTGCCCCCGATCGCCAACGCGGACCACGTCGTCGCCGTCGCCGGGGTGAACACGGTCATCGCTCCGCTCAAAAACGACTCTGACCCGCAGGGCGGCGCCCTCCGCCTCGCCCAGGTCACCCCGGACGGCAACTCGACCGCCACGATGGGCGCGGACCAGCAGACCTTCACGTTCAACTCCACCGCCCAGGGCGCCCACTACGTGACCTACCTCGTCACCAACGGACCGGCCAGCGCCCAGCAGCTGGTCCGGGTCGACGTGGTCCCCGGCGGCGGGGACGGCGCCCCGGTGGCTGTCCGCGACACCGCCCTGCTGCCCAGCGGCGGCAGCGTCCTGGTGGACGTCCTCGGCAACGACTCCGACCCGTCCGGCGGGGTCCTGGTGGTGCAGTCCGTGACCGCCGCTGACGGCCTGCCCGTGAGCGTTTCCGTGCTGGACCATTCCGTGGTCCGGGTCACCGACATCCGTGCGCAGGGCCAGCTCAGCGTCAAATACACCATCTCCAACGGCAAATCCTCCGCGAGCGGCGAGATCGCCGTCCTGGTGGTCCCCGCGCCCGCCAAACTGCAGGCGCCGCAGGCCAAACCGGACGAAGCAACGGTCCGCGCCGGGGACGTCGTCACTATCCCGGTCCTGGAGAACGACACCGACCCCAACGGCGGCAAACTCAGCCTGGAACCGGTGCTGGCCCAGCAGCCGGACGCCGCCGACGGCCGGATGTTCACTGCGGGAGGCGCCCTGCGCTTCATCGCCGGCGAAGTCCCGAAGACCGTGTACGCCATTTACAAGGTCACCAACGCCTCCGGGCAATCGGACTCCCAGCAGGTCACCATCCGCATCCGGGCCCGCGACGACGAACGCAACACCCGCCCGGAACCGAAAAACCTCACCGCCCGCGTGGTGGCCGGCATGACCGTGCGCATCCCCGTGCCGCTCGACGGCGTCGACACCGACGGTGACTCCGTCCAGCTGACCGGCGTGGACAAGGCTCCCGCCATGGGCACAGCCGTGGTCAAGGACGGCTACCTGGAATTCACCGCCGCCGGCAACGGCGCCGGAACGGACACGTTCAGCTACCGTGTCCGGGACCGGATCGGCGCCGAAAACACCGGGACCGTGATCGTCGGCATCGCCCCGCAGGAAGCCAACAACCAAAAACCCATCGCCGTGGACGATGCCGTGGACGTCCGGCCCGGACGCAAAGTCGCCGTCGAGGCCCTCCAGAACGACTCGGACCCGGACGGCGACCCGATCAGCCTGGTCGGCAACGCCTTCGAGGCGCGCCCCGAACTCGGGGTCGAAACCGCCGACGGCGGCAAGGTGCTCCTCACCGCCCCCGCCACCGCCGGCAACGAAAGCATCAGCTACAAGATCCAGGACGACAAAAAGGCCCAGGGCAGCGCCGTGATCCGGGTCCGGATCAGTCCGGACGCCGCCTTGAAACCGCCCCTGGCCAAGGACGATGTGGTCACCCCCGCGGAGACGCTGGGCAAGTCCGCCGTCGACGTCCCGGTCCTGAAGAACGATTCCGATCCCGACGGCGTTGCCGCCGAGCTGAAGATCAGCCTGCCCGACGGCAACCCGAATGCCCGCGCGGGCGACGGCAGTGTCCGGGTGGCCCTCGCGCCGAAGGACCAGCTGGTCCCGTACACCGTCACCGACGTCGACGGCAAGAGCGCGACGGCGGTCATCTGGGTCCCCGGGCAGGGCGAACAGCACCCGACGCTGGCCCGGGCGGACGTCGTCGAAGTGATGGCCGGCAAGCAGATCGACCTGGACCTGAATGACTACGTCCGGGTCAGGGAGGGCCGCACCCCGCGGATCACCCAGGTGGACAAGGTCCGGGTGCAGGGCGCCGATCCGCAGAACGTGGTGGCCGGGAACGGAAGCGCGCTGCGCTACGCCGCGCTCAAGGACTACGTGGGCCCCGGCTCCGTCACGTTCGAAGTGACCGACGGCACGGGCCCAGACGATCCGCAGGGCCTCAAATCCACCCTCAGCATCATCACCAAGGTCGTCCCCGACCCGAACGCCAACCACCAGCCGAGCTTCAGCGGCGCCACCCTGGAGGTACCCACGGCCGAATCCGCCACCTTGGACCTGGGCAACCTGGCCAAGGACGTGGACTCCGGGGACCAGGAGAAGCTCAAGTTCGAGCTGGACGGCACCCTGCCCGAGGGCTTTAAGGCCACCCTGGACGGTGCCATCCTGAAAGTCACCGCCGACTCCGCCAGGGCTGCCGGCTGGAAAGGCAGCATCCCGCTCAAGGTCACCGACGGCCGCTCCGAGCCGGTCAAGGCCAGCATCGCGGCAACCGTCGTGGCGTCCAACCGGCCGCTGCCGGTCGCGAACGAGGACGTGATCGAGAAAGCCAACGCCGGCAAGACCGAAACGGTCAACGTGCTCGCCAACGACTTCAACCCCTTCAGCGAGACCCCGCTGAGAATTGTGTCCGCCACCGTGGAAACCGGCTCCGCCGCCGGACAGCCCGCGATAGCCGGCGACTCGATCACGGTCACCCCGGCCGGGGGCTTCAAGGGCGTTATGGTGCTCCGCTACACCGTGATGGACAAGACCGGCGACGTCTCCCGGCAGACCGACGGCCGGGTCCGGATCACGGTCCGGGACAAACCCGATGCGCCCTCGGCACCGGCGGCCACGGACGTGCGCAGCCGGACCGCGGTGCTCAAGTGGGCGCCGCCGTCGGACAACGGCGCCACCATCAGCAAATACACGGTGCGCTCGAACGGGTTCAGCCAGGACTGCGCCACCACCACCTGCACCCTCAGCGGACTGACCAACGACGTCAAGTACGTCTTCACGGTGACCGCCACCAACGAGGTGGGGGAGTCGGTGCCGTCGCAGGCCTCCAACGAAATCCGGCCGGATGAGAAGCCCTCGCCGCCGGAGTCTCCCGCGGTCAAGGCCGGGGACAAGAACATGGTCATCACCTGGCCCGCGGCGAAAACCGAAGGCTCGGCCGTGAAGAACTACAACCTGGAGATCTCCCCGCCGCCGGCCAGCGGCATCGCCGTGAAGAACGGTGTGGCCGGCCTGAGCTACACGTGGCCCGGACTGACCAACGGTGTGCGGTACAAAGTCCGCGCCCAGGCCGTCAACGAACTCGGCCCCTCCGAGTGGGGCGCCTACTCGGCCGAGGACAACCCGGCCGGTGTTCCCGCCGCCCCGGCCGCCCCGACGACGGCGGTGGCGTCCTCCGTGGGGACCTCCAACCAGCTCCAGGTGAACTGGAACGAGCCGGACACCAACGGCGACGCCATCAAGAACTACTACGTCACGATGAGCGGCGGCGGCGGCACCACCGAGACCCAGATGGTCGCCGGGACGGTGCGGACCGCCAACTTCACCGCGAACAACTCCGAAGCCGGGTATACCTTCACGGTCCAGGCCGAGAACAAGGCGGGCAAAGGCGCCGTCAGCGCCGCCTCGGCCCCCCGCCGCGCCACCGGCAAACTCGGCCAGGTTTCCGGCGTCAGCGCGACGGCGGCGGACACCGGCGGTGCGGGCCGGGCCCTGGTCATCAACTTCCGGGAACTGGATGCCGCCGGACGCAACGGATCCCAGCCCGGCGAGGTCAGCTACACCTACTACGCAAGCCCCGGCGGAAAGACCGGCGCGATCCGCCCCGGCCAAAAGGTGGGCGGGTTCACCAATGGCCAGGCCACCACGATCACCGTGACGGCCAACTCGACCGTCGCGCCGAGCTCCGACGCCAGCGCCGGGGCCACCGCCACGCCGCACGGGTCACCCGGAACACCGTCCGCCTCCGGCCAGGACGGCGCCGAAAACCAGAGGAACCTCAGCTTCAGCTGGAGCTCCCCGTCGACAACCACCAACGACGTTGCCTACACCCAGATCAGCATCGACAACGGCGGCTGGGAGCGCGTGCCCGCCGCGGGAAGCCGGACAGTCAACACCGGCGGCTTCAGCGAAACGCACTCCATCCGGGTCCAGACGGTCAACTCCCTCGGCACCGGCGGCCCGATCGCCTCCGCCTCTGCCCGGTCCGGGACTGAAAAGACCCGTTGGACCACCCGGCTCAACAGCGGGATGAGCCGCAGCTGCACCGATCTGCCCGGAGCCACGTCCTACGACAACAGCGAGCCGGGGAACTTCACCTGCGACGGCCAGAGCGGCACCGACCGGCCCTGGATGGGCCCGTCGGATGTGTTCGACGTTATGTGCTGGAAGCCGCACGGCACTTACTACAGCGGTGACGGGCAGTGGTACTACATCATGCGCGGCTCGCCGAACCAGACGCGCTGGATCAACTCCACCCACACCTCAATTGGTTCGCCCGGGCAGAGCGGCGTCCCGCTCTGCACCTTCCCGACCGGAGCGACACCATAACCGCCCCGGCAGCCGTGGGCGCACCGGCCAACGGGCAGACCTGCCCATCGCGCACTTCCGGACAGTTCGGTAGGCTGTCGCGGGAACTGAGGGCCTTGTCTCGGGTCCACCACGGGAATCACGACGCCATCCTGAAGGAAATCTGAAGCTGTGACACGTCTGCTCGCCACGCTGGGGTCTAAAAAGCCGGGGTCCAAAAAGCCGCGTCCCAACAGCCCCGGCCCCATCAAACAGCGCAAGAAGCTCATCGCCGGCACCGCTATCGCCTCCGCGGCCGCGGTGCTGGTGACCGCTGCCATCATTTATCCGGGGTTTAAGACTGCTGAGGTGGAGTTGAATGATGGCGGGGTGTGGGTGGTGTCGAAGTCGAAGAATGCGGTGGGGCGGTTGAATTATCCGTCGCGGGTGTTGGATGGGGCGGTGACGCCGGCGTCGACGACGTTTGATGTGTTGCAGGATGCCGGGAATGTGTTTGTGGATGATTCGGCGGGGTCGACGTTGAATCAGGTGTCGGCGGCGCAGATGCGGTTGGGCGGGGATAAGAAGTTGCCGGGTTCGGCGGTGGTGAGTTTCGGGTCGGAGGTCATTTCGGTGACGGATGCGGCGCGGGGTTCGGTGTGGGCGTTGTCGCCGTCGACGGTGAACGGGTTTGATGAGGAGAATTCCGAGCCGGTGTTGAAGGGTTCGCAGGGGACGGTGTCCGCGGTGGGGGCGGATGACCGGATTTATAGTGCGGATCCGGTGTCGGGGCAGGTGACGGTGACGTCGGTGGATGCCGGGGGTGCTGTGACGGATGCTGAGGTGAGCGCGTGGGAGGGGTTGAAGGGCGCGGGGGATCTGCAGCTGGCGGTGGTGGGGGACCGGCCGGTGGTGTTGGATGCGGGCCGGGGGAAGCTGTTTTTGCCGGGCGGGCGTGAGCTGGCCCTGGCGGAGGCGCGGGATGCGAAGTTGCAGCTCTCGGGTCCGGCCGCGGACTCCGTGGCGGTGGCGACGCCGAAGGCGTTGTTGCTTCAGCCGTTGGATGGGTCGGCGGCGAAGACGGTCACTTTTGGCGGGCAGGGGGTGCCGGCGGCGCCGGTGCAGCTGGGCGGGTGTGTGCATGCGGCGTGGTCCGGGGCGAACAAGTATGTCCGGGACTGCACGGATGATGCCAGTGACAAGTCCGTGGCTGTGCCGAAGGCGAGTGCCTCACCCAGTTATGTGTTCCGGGTGAACCGGGATTTGGTGGTCCTGAACGATGTGAATTCCGGCAATGTGTGGCTGGTGAACCAGAACATGCAGCTGGTCAACAACTGGGACGACGTGGTCCCGCCCAAGAACCAGTCCAATGACCAGGACCAGGAATCGGCGGACAACAACACCATCAATATCCTGCCGGACCGCACCAAACCCAACCGGCCCCCGGAAACCAAGCCTGACGCCGTCGGCGTCCGCCCGGGCCGCACCACCATCCTCTCCGTGCTCGACAACGACTCGGACCCCGACGGCGACGTCCTCACGGCCACCGCCGGCGGCAACGGCCCCACCTCCGGCAGCCTCGAGAACATCTACGGCGGCACGGCCTTCCAGATCACCGTCCCCGCGGACGCGAAACCCGGCAGCGAAACCTTCGGCTACAACGCCGCCGACGGCCGCGGACTCTCCGCCGCCGGAAGCATCACCCTCAACGTCGTCGGCCCCGACGAGAACAAACCGCCCCTGTTCAAGCGCGGCGACCCCACCACCCTGCTCCTGGAACAGGGCAAGACCGTCAGCCAGAACATCCTCACCGACTGGACCGACCCCGACGGCGACGACCTTGTGCTGATGGACGCCAAGGCCGACAACGACCAGGACCAAGTCAAAGTCCGCCGCGACGGCCTGCTCACCTACCAGGACGCCGGCGCCGCCCCGGGCAAGAAATCCGTCACCGTCACCGTCTGGGACGGCCGCGCCACCACCACCGGCAAAGTGGTGGTGAATGTCCAGCCGCCGGGCGCCCTGCAACCGGTGGTCAACGCGGACCATGTGACTGCCGTCGTCGGCCAGGACCTGGTGATCGCGCCGCTGAAGAACGATGTTGACCCCAACGGCGGCGCGCTGCGCCTCGCCCAGGTGGAGGCCGCCGGCACCGCCCAGCTGGGGCCCGTGACCGACGGCGGGACCTTCACGTTCCGCAGCAACACCCCGGGCCCGGTCTACCTGACCTATATCGCCAGCAACGGACCACAAAGCAGCCAGGGACTGATCCGGGTGGACGTCGAATCCGGCAAGGACGCCGGCAACCCTGTGGCCGTGCACGATGTCGCCCTCATGCCCGTCGGCGGCAGCGTGCTCCTCGACCCGCTGGCCAACGACTCCGACCCGTCGGGCGGCGTGCTGGTGCTGCAGTCCGTCCAGCTCCCGGAAAACGCGACCGCGTCGGTCAGCGTGATCGACCACAGCGTCCTGCGGATCACCGACGTCGTCGGCACCAAGGACCCGTTCACGTTCCGCTACACCATGTCCAACGGGACCAAATCGGCTACCGGCAGTGTCTCCGTGGTGCCCGTCCCGGCTCCCGCCGTCGTCGAGGCCCCGCAACCCAAGCCGGACGAAGTCAACGTGCGGGTCAACGACGTCGTCACCATCCCGGTGCTGGCCAACGACACCCACCCGCAGGGCGAAAAGCTCACCGTGGACCCTGCGCTTCCGCAGCCGGTTCCCGCAGCGGACGGGAAGAGCTTCGTCTCCGAAAACACCCTCCGCTTCATCGCCGGCGCCGAGCCCAAGACGGTCCGTGCCATCTACAACGCCGTGGACCCGCAAGGTCAGAAGAGCGCCGCGGCCGTCACCATCCACATCCTGCCGCTGGAAGGCGCGCAGAACTCCCGCCCGCAGCCGAAGAACCTCACCGCCCGTGTCGTGGCGTCCGGCACGGTGCGGATTCCGGTGGAGCTCGACGGGATCGATCCCGACGGCGACTCCGTCCAGCTGACCGGGATCGACAGCACCCCGGCGATGGGCACCGCCACCGTGGGCAGCAACTTCATCGACTTCACGGCGGCCGGGGACGGCGCCGGCACGGACACCTTCCGCTACAAAGTGGTGGACCGGCAGGGGGCCGTCAACACCGGCACCGTCACGGTCGGCATCGCCCCTCGCGGGGACACCAACCAGAAACCCACCCCGGTGGACGACGAGGTCAAGGTCCGGCCGGGCCGCCAGATCGCCGTCGACGCCACCGGCAACGACACCGACCCCGACGGCGATCCGATCCGGATCCTCAGTGACGGCATCGAAGCCGCGCCGGAACTGCAGGCCACCGTCAGCAAACAAAGCTCCCGCCTGATCCTGCTGGCCCCCGGCGCGGAAGGCACTGTCAACGTGCGCTACTCCGTGGCGGACGACCGTGGCGCCACAGCGCAGGCCGCCGTCGCCGTCCAGGTCAAGAAGGACGTCCCGCTCCAGGCCCCGGTCGCCCGGGATGACCGCGTGACCTCCGCCCAGACCCTGGGCAAGACCGCCGTCGACGTCCCCGTCCTCAAAAACGATGAGGACCCTGACGGCGTCGGCGAAAACCTCAAGATCGCCACCGAGGCCACCACCGCCCGGCCGGGTACCTCGGGCAACATGATCGTGGAACTGACCGAACAGCCGCAGCTCATCCCCTACACCGTGGAAGACCTGGACGGGCAGAAATCCACCGCCATCATCTGGGTCCCCGGCGTAGGCCAGCAGGTCCCCACCCTCGCCAAGGACGAGGTGATCGAGGTTGTCGCCGGGCAGTCCGTGACCGTCGACCTGAAGGAATGGGTCAAGGTCCGCGACGGCCGCTCGCCGCGCCTGACCCAGACGGACCGGATCACCCTGATCGGTGCCGACGGTTCGGATCCGGTGGCCGGCAACGGCACCGCCCTGAAGTACAGCGCCGGCCAGGACTATGTGGGTCCCGGTTCGCTCAGCTTCGAGGTCACCGACGGCTCCGGCCCGGACGATCCCGCCGGCCTGAAAGCGACCCTCAGCATCCGCACCAAGGTCCTCCCGGACCCCAACCGGAACAACCCGCCGGTGCTGCTGGGCAGCCAGCTGGACGTGCCCAAAGCGGACTCCGCCACCGCCGACCTGGCCCGGCTGACCACCGACCCGGACGACGGCGACGCGGACCGGATGACGTACGAACTGGTGGGCGGCGTGCCCGCAGGCTTCAACGCGAGCATTGACGGGACCACCCTGAAAGCCTCCGCCAAGGACGGCACGGACGCCGGCACCAGCGGCGCGGTCCAGGTCAAGGCCAGGGACCCCCGCGGGCTCGAAGCCACCGCGACCTACCAGCTGACCGTCACGGCCTCCAACCGGCCCAAACCGGTGGCCAACGACGACGTCGAACCCAACGCTGCGGCCGGCAAACCCGTCACCGTGCCCGTGCTGGCGAACGACGCCAATCCGTTCCCGGAGACGGCCCTCAAAATCGTGTCGGCCGTGACCGAGACCGGCCAGGGCTCCGCCGTCGCCACCGGCGACTCCGTGACCGTGACCCCGGCCGGGGGCTTCTCGGGCACCATGATCGTGTCCTACACCGTGGCCGACAAGACCGGCGACGCGTCCCGCTACGCGACGGCCAGGATCCGGCTGACGGTGAAGGACAAACCGCTGGCGCCCACCACACCGCAGGCCGCGAGCGTTGGGGACAGCACCGCCCTGTTGAACTGGACCGCCCCGGCGGACCGCGGCTCACCGATCACCAAGTACACGGTGTACGGCGAGGGCGGCTACCGGCAGGACTGCCCGGCCAACTCCTGCACCCTGACCGGGCTGACTAACAACGCCAAGTACCACTTCCAGGTCACCGCCACGAACACCCTGGGCGAATCCGAGCGGTCCCCGGCATCGGCCGAGGTGCGCCCGGACGTCAAGCCGGACACCCCGGCCGCGCCCGCAGTGAAGTTCGGCGACACCCAGCTCACCGTGACGTGGGCGGCACCGGCGTCCAAGGGCTCGCCGGTCAAGAGCTACGACTTGGAGATTTCGCCGGCACCGGCAGGGCAGAACGCCCAAATCCAGAACCTCACCTCGGTGAGTTACGTCTGGAAGGGCCTCCAGAACGGGGTGGCCTACAAGGTGCGGGTCCTGGCCCGCAACGATGCCAAGGAGCCCTCCGAATGGAGCGCCTACTCTGCCGCGGAAACCCCTGCCGGGGTGCCCGCCACCCCGGCAGCACCGAGCGCGACGGCGGCTGGTGCCGTGGGCAACCAAAGCCAGCTCAAGGTCGACTGGGCCGCGCCGGACAACAACGGCGACGCCATCTCGACCTACACGCTGACCACGCTGCGCGGCGGGGCGGCCGTGGCGACGCAGCGGGTCTCGGGCACCACGCAGAACGTCACCGTGGACAACTCGGAGGCGGGTTACACCTTCACCGTCGCCGCCACGAACAAGGCCGGAACGTCCCGCACCAGCGCCCAGTCCGCCGCCGTGCGCGCCGTGGGCAAACCGGCAATGGTGGGCCAGCCGTCGGCCGCCCTGAAGGACACCGGCGGCGACGGCGGCAAGATCGACGTGAGGTTCCCGGTCCTGACCGCAGCACAACGCAACGGCTCCAGCGCCGGTGAAATCACGTACAAGTACAGGCTCACCTCCGGCAGCGGCAGCGGCACCATCCCGGCCGGCGGCGGCGTGGTAGCGGCCCCCAACGGGACGGCCACCGCCGTCGTGGTCTGGGCGGTCTCGTCACGGAGCTCCAGCCCCGGCGATGCCAGCCCTGCCTCGAATTCGGTGAACCCCTACGGACTTGCCTTCGCGCCGGCCGTGACGGGCAGCAAGAGCAGCGGCGTCGGGGACAAGACCGTGTCCTGGACCTGGAACCAGCCCAACGGCAACGGGCGCCCGGTGTCGGGGTACCAGTACAGCCTCGACGGGGGCGCCTGGCAGACCACCCAGCAGCGGTCCTTCTCCAAGAGCGTGGGCTTCAGCGAAACCCACGAACTCCGGGTCCGGGCCGTCAGCGCCGGGCAGCCCGGCCGCGTCGGCAGCGACACCTCGCGCAGCGGATCGGAGCCGCCGCCGCCGGTCCCGACGTCGCAGATCCAGGCACACAACAACACCTGCCCCGGCAAGCCCGGCGAACCGGACACGTACAACCCGAGCGGCCCATCGTGCGGCGTCGGCTGGGTCAGCAGGTCCGAAGGCCGGCTCAACGTTAACTGCACCAAGGACATCTACGGCAACGGCACCCCGTGGTTCCGGGTCACCGAAGGCAGCCACCCCGGCTGGTTCGTCAAATCGACCACTGTGGATCTCTACGGACCCAGGCCCGGCGGATGCTGATGCCTGCAACTAGACTCAACGCCGGACCAAGCGGGAACTCCCTGCCGGCGGACCCTGCAACGCTCCACCCAGAACAGAAGAGGACCAACCCATGACCATGACCACCGAACAGGCCGAATGGTTTGCCGGAACATTCGAGAAGCTCGTCGACAACGTGGGCCAGGCCGTCCTGGGCAAGTCCCACGTCATCCGCCTGACCTTCACCGCGATGCTGGCCGAGGGACATGTCCTCTTCGAGGACGCCCCGGGGACCGGCAAGACCTCGCTGGCGCGTGCCCTGGCGGCCACCGTCCAGGGCTCCAACAACCGCATCCAGTTCACCCCGGACCTGCTGCCCTCCGACGTCACCGGCGTGACCATCTACGACCAGAAGACGCAGAAGTTCGAGTTCCACAAGGGACCCATCTTCAACAACATCGTCCTGGCCGACGAAATCAACCGTGCCTCGCCCAAGACCCAGTCGGCGCTGCTAGAGGTCATGGAGGAATCCCGCGTCACGGTGGACGGCACCACCTATGAGGCCGGCCGGCCGTTTATGGTGATGGCCACCCAGAACCCGATTGAGCAGGCGGGCACCTACCGGCTGCCCGAGGCCCAGCTGGACCGCTTCCTGATCAAGACCTCCATCGGTTACCCGGACCACGCCTCCACCGTGCAGCTGCTGGGCGGCGCCAACCTCAAGGACCGTTCCAAGGACATCACCGCCGTCATCACCACCCAGGCGGTGGCCGACATGGCCGACCTCGCCGCCACCACCCACGTGGACACCGCCGTGCTGGAATACATCTCCCGGCTCTGCGAGGAAACCCGCAGCGCCCCGGAAACCCGCCTGGGCGTGTCCGTCCGCGGCGCCCTCGCCATGGTCCGCGCGTCGAAAGTCTGGGCCGCCAGCCAGGGCCGCAACTTCGTGCTGCCGGACGACGTCAAAGACCTTGCCGCCGTCGTCTGGACCCACCGGCTGGTGATGGACCCGGAAGCAGAGTTCTCCGGCGCCACGGCAGAGGCCGTGCTGGCGCGCGTCCTGGCCGAGGTCGCCGCGCCGCAGCAGCGCGCCGCCGTCGGCTAGCTGCCCGGCACCACCGCCCCGCAGTACAGCCCGCCCTGCGCCCCTCCGCAGGGCCCCGGCACCCCGTCACCCAGCACGAACAAAGGCACCCATATGTCCTCCAGCACTCCGCTGACCCGGCTTGCTGAACGCCTGCAACGGCCCTTCCACCGGGACGGCAGGCCCACGCGGCTGCATCCTGCCTCCCTCTGGGCCGACGCCGGCAGCACCGCCAGCCTGGCCCTGAGGCCGGCGTGGCGCGCCGTGCGCGGGCTCTGGCTGCGGTACGCGTGGCCCGTCCTCTCGGTCGTCAGCGTCCTGGGCTGGTCCGTGCTGGCGGCCTCGATCCTGCTGTGGACCGTCGGCCAGGCCTTCGGCTGGCAGGAAGCCAAAGCGGCCGCGATCGCCGCGTTTGTCCTGTTCGTACTCGCCGTCGGGTTCATCCTGGGCCGTTCCTCCTACGGCGTCGTCCTTGACCTCGCCCGGACCCGGGTGGCGGTGGGGGACAGCGCCGTCGGCAGCATCGCGGTCTCCAACACCTCCGCCCGCCCGCTGCTGCCCGCGGACCTGGAGCTCCCGGTCGGCGCCGCCACTGCCGTGTTCCACCTGCCCCGGATGAAACCCGGGCAGGTCCACGAGGACCTGTTCACCATCCCCACCGCCCGCCGCGCCGTGATCGTGGTGGGCCCGGTCCGGTCGGTCCGCGCAGATCCGCTGCACCTGCTGCGGCGCCAGGTGCTCTGGACCGAACCCGAGGACCTGTTCGTGCACCCGAAAACCGTGGCGCTGGCAGGCTCGGCCGCCGGGTTCATCCGCGACCTTGAGGGCATGCCCACCACCGACCTCTCCAGCGCCGACGTGTCCTTCCATGCGCTGCGCGACTACGTGCCGGGCGATGACCGCAGGCACATCCACTGGAAAACCACGGCGCGCACCAACAAGCTCATGGTCCGCCAGTTCGAGGAAACCCGCCGGGCCCACCTCGCCATCTCGCTGTCCATCAACACGGACGAATACGCCTCCGACGAGGAATTCGAGCTGGCCGTCTCCGCCGCCGCCTCGATCGGACGGCAGGCCATCCGTGAACAACGCGACCTCGACGTGCTGACCCAGAAGGGCCCGCTGCGCTGCGAAACCGGCCGCAACATGCTCGATGACATGACCCGGATCGTCGGCGCACCCCAGCGCAAGAGCGCGGTCGACCTCGCCCGGACCCTGGCGGACACCGTCCCCAACGCCTCCGTCGTGTTCCTGATCGTGGGCAGCAACATCACCCCCACCCAGCTGCGCTCCGCGTCGGCCTCGGTGCCGATGGGAGTCCGCAGCCTCGCCGTCCGGCTCCAGCTCGGCGCCGCGCCGGCCCGGGCCAACATCGGGGACCTGACCGTCCTGACCCTCGGCGACCTCTCTGACCTGGCCATCGTGCTGAGGAAGGCGGCAGCATGAGCACCGCAGCACCGCTCCGCCCCCGGAACAACACGGCAGCGCAGCGCTCCGGCTTCGCCGACGGCCAGCCGCTCTGGCATCTGGCGCTCGACGCCGGCGCCCTCACCGTGCTGCTGGGCCTCGGCGTCCTCGGCTTCAGCCTCAGCTTCGGCGGCGACCCCTACTACCTGATCGCAGGCTTCGGCGGCATCCTTCTCGGCCTCGGCCTTGCCGCCGCCGCTGTGCATTTCCGCCTGGGGCTCCTGATCACCACCGCGTTGACGCTTGGCGCCTACCTCGTCTTCGGCACCGCCCTGGCCGTCCCGGAGGCCTCGATCGCCGGCGTGCTGCCCACCCTCGATTCGCTGCGTACCCTGCTGCTTGGCGTGGTGTTCGCCTGGAAGGACATGCTCACCGTCGGGGTGCCGGTGGGCACGGCCGGCGGCACCTTGATTGTGCCGTTCCTCAGCTCGTTCCTCACCGCGCTGGCCGCCGGGCTGCTGATCTGGCGGGTCAAGAGCCCGTACTGGCCCCTGCTGCCGGTCCTGGTGCTGTTCGTCACCGGCATCGCCTTCAGCACCAATGCCGGCTTCCTCACGGTGGAACGCGGCATTTCACTCACCGTGATTGCCATCGCCTGGGCCACCTTCCGCCGCGACGCGCTCCGCCGCAGCGACACCCGCAAAATCTCCGTCAACAGGCTGGAGAAGGACGAGGCCACCGCCCGCGCGGCCAAGCTGCGCCGGCTGGGAACCGCCGCGGCGGTGATCGCGGCCGCCGTCGGGATCACCGCGATCGCGTCCCCGCTGGTCACCGCGGGCGACGACCGCCGGGTGCTGCGCAACACGATCGTTCCGCCGTTCGACCCCAAGGACTACATCACCCCGCTGGCGAGCTTCCGGACCTTCGTCAAAGACAAAAAGGACGACACTCTCTTCACCGTGAAGGGCCTGCCCAAGGACGCCCGCGTGCGCCTCGCCGCGCTGGACTCCTTCAACGGCACCAACTACAACATGGACCCCAACGGCTCCGGCAGTTTCAGCAAGGTGGGCGACGCCAAGTCCATCAACACCCTCGCGGACTCCACCGGGATCGTGCCGAGCACCAACTACACCCTGGACATCACGATCGAGGACTACCAGGGCTACTTCCTGCCCGGCGGCAGCAAGACCACCGGAATCAGCTTCGCCCGGGACGGCTCGGGTGCCGCCGCGGGACTGTACTTCAACGCCGGAACGGACACTGCCGTGACCACCAGGGGCCTCGCCAAGGGCGACGCCTACCAGGTGCAGGTGGCCGATCCCGCCACCCTGGAACACGGGCAGCTGACCCAGTACGACTTCGCCAAACTGGCCCTGCCGGATCCCGCCGAGGTGCCGCCGGTGGTCGGTTCCCAGGCCAACGACCTGGCCGCCGACGCGCCCACGGCGATCGACCGGGTGCGCCAGGTCGAGGCGCACTTCCAAAAGAAGGGCGCCTTCAGCAACGGCCTGATCGCCGACGGGCAACTGCCCAGCGTCTCCGGCCACAGCGCCAACCGTGTCCGGAGCCTGCTCACCGCCAAGCAGATGCTCGGTGACGACGAACAGTACGCCGTCGCGATGTCCCTCATGCTGCGCCACCTCGGCATCCCCTCCCGCGTGGTGATGGGGTTCTACCCGGATCCGAAGAGCCCGGAGAACGGCGCCGGCGACCTGAAGATCACCGGCAAGGACGTCCACGCCTGGGTGGAAGTCGCCTTCGACCGGGTGGGCTGGGTGCCCTTCGACCCCACTCCGCCCAAGGACAACGTGCCCATCCCGCCGGACCCGGAGAACAAGTCCAAACCCAAACCGCAGGTGCTGCAGCCGCCGCCCCCGCCGCAGGAGCCGGCGGACCTGCCGCCCGACTCCTCACCGGATGCGCTGGATGCCGACGAGAAGAAAAACAACCCCTGGCTGTTCTGGGGTCCCCTTCTCACTGCGATCGGCATCGCGCTCATCCCGGTCGGAATCCTGGCGCTGCCGCTGCTGCTGATCGCGCTGCTCAAGTCCCGGCGCCGGAAGGCCCGTTTCAGCGACGGCCCGCCGGCGCAGCGCGTCGGCGGCGGCTGGAACGAAGTGGTCAGCCTCGCGACCGACCTCGGCGCGGGGGTCGACAGCCGTGCCACCCGGCGCGAGTCCGCCGCGGTGCTCGCCGGTGCCTTCCCGGCCGCCGGGGGGAGCACCACACTGCTCGCCACGCGGGCCGACGCCGCGATCTTCGGCGCCGGCCAGCCGAGCGAGGACCAGGTGCGGGAGTACTGGGACATCGTGGACGGCTCGCTGAAGGAGCTGACCGGGACGCTCGGGTTCTGGGGACGGCAGCGCGCCAGGTTTTCGCCGCGCTCCCTGCTGGCCGACGGCAGGGCCGCACTGAAACGCCGGTCCACACCGAAACTGACGGGCCCCAGGCCGGTCCCGCCTGGCGGCAAGCGCGCTGCACGCGCAGCGTCGGAACCGCCCGCGGGTACAGTGGAAGCCGGTCCTGCCGCCGCAGCCCGCCGTGAAGGTGCCGCCGACGCCGCAACCGAGTCCCGCCAGTCCGCCAGGAAGAACCGCAACGAGCCATGACCGACGACGCCGAGCGCTGCCCTCGCTGCCAGCAGCCACTCCGTCAGGGGGCGGCTTTCTGCACCTCGTGCGGCACGCCGCTGAGCAACCGTTCCGCGCGGAACGCCCGCAACGCCCCGGAGGTTCCTGCCGCCCGCCTGATCCCCGGTAGTATCCCCGTAACGCAGGGCCCAGCCGCGGGCCGCGGACAAGGGGGAGGTCCTTCCATGCCGAACAAGCTCGAAGTGGTGCCCGCACCTGCCGGAAAGCGGCTGGGAGCGGCCGTGCTGGACTGGCTGCCGCCCGTCACCGTCCTGACAATCCTGCTGGCGATCGGTTTCGCCGGGATCACCAGGAGCCAAAGCGGCGGCTTCATCGTGTATGACACCTCGTCCGTGGTGCTGTTCGGCGGCATCGGTGCCGGCCTCACCCTGGTCTACCTCGTGGTTCTGGCCACCCTTGAAGGCCGGTCCGGTGTAACCCCCGGCAACAGCCTCATGGGCGTCCGCTGCACGGATGCTGACGGCTACGCCCCGGGCGGGGGCGCGGTGTTCCTGCGTGGCCTCGTCACCGGCGCCGGGGTGCTCCTGGCCGTGATCGCCGCCGCCGTCGTGGTGATGTTCCAATGGTTCGGCGTGGCCCTGCTGGTTTTGGGACCCCTCCTGTTCGTGGGGGCCGCCTGGGCCGTCCTCGTGGTGCTCTCCAGCGTGTGGGACCGCAACGGACAGCTCCGCGGCTGGCACGACAAGGCCGCCAAGACCCTCGTCTTCGACGTGAAGTCCGGACGCAACCCGATCACCACCGGCGGCATCGCGGGACCATACAGCTTTGCCCCGCTGGACCTCCCGCCGGTCCAGCAGGTCGCTTCGCCGCTGGCCGGTGCCGCTCCGCAGGCAGTTGTCGCAGCACCGCAGGCTGTTGCCGTAGCGCCTCAGGCGCAGGTCCGGCCCGTTCCGGAAGCGGCGTCGTTTGCGCCGCCGGTCGCGTCCGCACCTTCGTCGTCGTGGTCCCAGGACCTCCCGCATCCCGACGACGACCTGGACCGCACCCAGGTCCGCGGAGACACGCACGCCCCGGTTACCGTGGCGATGCTCCGGATCCGGCTGGACGACGGCCGCGACATCGAACTGGACCGCACCGTGCTGGTCGGCCGGAACCCCTCCGGGCACCCCGGTGAGGACTCCGTGCAGCTGATCCCGGTTGCCGATCCGGGCCGTTCCATTTCCAAGACCCACCTCCATCTCCTCGCCGGAAACGGGGGAGTCTGGGTGACTGACCGAAACTCCACCAACGGCAGCGCCGTGACCACGCCGGACGGTATCCGTACCGCCCTCGCGGCGGGGGAGCCCACCCACGTCCGCCCAGGTTCCACCGTCCACTTCGGTGACCGCTCCTTCTACCTAGGACAGGCATGAATACCCAGCCGGCCGCCGTTCCACCCTCAGACAGTTCCGATGCCGCCCCCGTGCCGGCTACGGGCACTCCCTCAAGCAATTCCTCGAGCAGTGCCTCCAGCAGTTCCTCGAGCCTGCGGCTCAATTGCGGCTACGGCACGGACCGCGGCCTGCGCCGCGAAATGAACGAGGATTCCTTCATTGCCTCCGATCCCGTCTACGCCGTCGCGGACGGCATGGGCGGGCATGAAGCCGGCGAGATCGCCAGCGGCATCTGCGTACGCACACTCGCCCGGATCCCGCAGCTGGCCAGCGGCGAGCGGGACGCCACCGCCGGCGTCCTGCAGGAGTACCTGCTGATGGCCGACGAGGGCATCCGCGAGGCCACCGGCTCCCGCGCCGGGACCACGCTCTCCGGCGTCGTGGTGGTGGAACAGATGGGCGCCCCCTACTGGCTGGTCCTCAACATCGGCGACTCCCGGACCTACCGGCTGAGCCAGGGCAAGCTGAGCCAGGTCAGCGTCGACCACTCCGAAGTCCAGGAGCTGGTGGATGCCGGGCAGATCACCCAGAGCCAGGCCGCCGTGCACCCGCGCCGGCACGTCGTCACGCGTGCTCTCGGCTCCGGCGACGAAATCGAGGCCGACTACTGGCTGTTGCCCATCGAGGAGGGGGACCGGATCCTGGTCTGCTCGGACGGACTCAACGGCGAACTCGATGACCAGCACATTTCCAACATCCTGCGCTCCCAGGCGGACCCGCAGGCGGCCGTGGACGAACTCATCCAGGCGGCCCTTCGCAGCGGCGGCCGCGACAACGTCACCTGCATCGTGCTGGACGCCACCAACGTGGCCAGCGACTACGACGGCGCCGCCCAGACCGCACCGCGCAGCGCCGCTGACGCGGAGGACGAGGACACCCTGCCCCGCACCGATGCCCTGGACCTCACCCCCGACGGGGAACCGGCCTCCGGGGACCTGCCGGCTGCCGGGGAGCAGGGCGCTGACGAACACGCAGCCGACGAACACGGCAAGGGCCCGAATGATGGCAAGCAGTAACTCCGCCGCCGCAGCGCGTTACACGCCCGGCAGCTGGCTCGGTGTGGTGCGCTCCGAAACCGTGGTGCTGCTGCGCCCGGACAGCGCGCCCGCCCTGGTTGAATCGCTGTGGCACCTCCTCGACGCCGGTCCCGAAGTGCACGAGGTGCTCGACGCCGTAACGTCCGCCTCGGGCGGTTCGCTCGCCCTGCTGCCGTGGTTCGCGATCATCGACTGCCGGAGCTCCGTGCAGGTGTTCCTGCGCGGAGACATCGACCTGACCGTGGACCTGCCGTCCGGGCCGGTGGAACTGAGCGGGCGGGATGTCACCACCTGGACGGAACGGCGGTTTGCCACAGCGGACGGATTCAAGGTGACGGTTCCCGGCGCCGCCGCCGGAGCATCGGGCGTCGGACCTGACCTGCCGCTGACGGACGGCGTGGTCCTGCTCCAGGGACTAGGGATGAAATTCACCGGTGCTGCCGGAGCGGCGGACACCCCGGCCGTCCCTGCCGTGGCCACCGCTGCAGCCGTTGCGGCCGATCCCACTGCCGCCGGTCCCGCTCCCGACGCCGAAACAGCGGTGGAGGACGAAGTCCTGGCAGCGGCCGAAGCCGACATCGCGGCAGAGTTGAGCGACCATGATGCCTCCGCGGAGACCGTGCTGGAGTTCCCCGGCGAGGACTCCGAACGCGACGGAACCCTGCACGCGGAACCGGAACCGGAACCGGAACCTGGACCGGAACCTGGACTGGACAAACAACCAGAATCCGCACACGAACCCGCCGAACAGGAGCTGACGAGCAGCTACGACCACCTGTGGGATCGAACGGTGATGCGCAACATCGAAGACGCCGCCGTCCGCGAGGACCCCGACGCCGATGCCGAACCCGCCGTCGAGTCCGCCGTCGAATCCGCCAGGGACGAGTCCGCCAGGGACGAGTCCGCCAGCGCCGAGCTGGCGCCCGAGCCGATAGCCGGGCCCCCTGCAGCCGTCGTGCCAGCGGAAGACGGAGCGGAAGCCGCTCCCGGTCCTGCGCCGGAACCGCCTGCCGCGCCGCGCCCGGCGGTACCCACCGGACTGATCGATTCCGTGCCCTGGCACACCGGCGGTGACCGGCCGACGTCGTCCCTGCCCGCCGCACCGCAACCCCCGGCATTTACGCCTGCGCCGGCCGTGCCGACGCCACAGCAGGCACCGGTCCAGCAGCCGCCCGCCGCGGCGCCAGCAGCCGATGCGGACCACGACGGCCAGACGATCATGAAGGGCGAGCTCGCCGATGCCGGTCCGCGGGCTGCCGGCGAGCAGCGCCCGTCCACAGGACGGGACACGGGACCGTCCACCGGGCCCATGGTGCTGGCCCGGGTCTGCCCGGAGGGCCACGCGAACCCTTCCACCTATGCCCAGTGCGGCCGCTGCGGACTGCCGTTGCCCGGGGACGGTGTCCAGGTCCGGCGCCCCCGGCTGGGACGGATGCGTCTGTCCACCGGCGAGCTGATCGACCTCAACCAGTCACTCATCGTGGGCCGCCAGCCCTCGGTGTCGCGCGTCCAGGGCGCCGTGATGCCCAAACTGATCCAGGTGGCGAGCCCCAGCGGAGACATCTCCCGCTCGCACGTGGAGGTCCGGCTCGAAGGCTGGCACGTGATGCTGTGCGACCTTAAGGCGACCAACGGCACCGTGCTGGTCCGCGAGGGCCAGCCCCCGCGCCGGCTGGCCCAGGGCGAGATGGCCATCCTGCTCGACGGCGACATCGCCGAGGTGGGCGACGGCGTCTCGCTGCGCTTTGAGGAGATCCCGTGAGCTCAAAACGGCCTGTAGCCCCGCCGCCGGTCATCCCGGGCTTCACTTACATCAGCCTGCTCGGCTCCGGCGGGTTCTCCGACGTCTACCTCTACGAACAGGACCGGCCGCGGCGCAAGGTGGCCGTTAAGGTGCTGCTCTCGGATCTAAAGACCGAGGGCGCGCGCCGCCGGTTCGAATCCGAAGCGAACCTGATGGCGCAGCTGTCCTCGCACCCGTACATCGTGACCATCTTCGAAGCCGAGATCACCGACACGGGGCATTCCTACCTGGCCATGGAGTACTGCTCCCGGCCCAGCCTGGACGTCCGGTACCGGCGGCAGCGCTTCAGCGTGGACGAGGTCCTGGCCGTCGGCATCCAGGTGGCATCCGCCGTCGAGACCGCCCACCGGGCCGGGATCGCGCACCGCGACATCAAGCCCGCCAACATCCTGGTCACGGACTACAACCGGCCGGCACTGACCGACTTCGGCATCTCCGGCACCCTCGCGGGTGACGCGGACGAGGACGCCGGCATGTCCATCCCGTGGTCCCCGCCGGAGCAGTTCACCGGCCACCAGGTGGACGGCGTCCTGGTGGACGTCTGGGCGCTGGGCGCCACCCTCTACACCCTGCTGGCCGGGCGGTCCCCGTTTGTACTGCCGGGCGCCGACAACTCCCAGCGGGAGCTGATCTCGCGCATCACGAACCTGCCGGTGCCGAAACTGGGCCGCGCCGATGTGCCGGAATCCCTCGAACTGGCGCTCTCGACGGCGATGGCCAAGTCGGACTCCTCCCGCTACTCTTCGGCGCACGCCTTCGCCCTGGCCCTGCAGCGGATCCAGGCCGAACTGAACCTGTCCGTGACGCCGTTCGAGGTCCTGGAAGAACCGCGCGCCGAGGAAAACCACCCCGACGACGGCTTCGAGGAAACCCGGGTCCGCAGCGTCGCCGCGATCGACCCGGACTCCACCGGCAGCACACCCACCTTCCCGGCCAGGTTCCCGAATCCCGACGCCCGCCCCACGGCGGACAACGCCACGACGTTTAAGAATGCGGCCTTCAACAACGCGGCCTCCAACAACGCAGCCTTCACCAACGAAACAGTCCCGCGGCCTCCGGCGCTGCCCGGGTTCGACACCCCCGGGCCCCGGAACACAACCACAGCCCCGGACGACGACGTCGCGGCCACGGTCAACCGTTCCACCGCCGCTGCGGCAGTGGACAGCGGCGAAGGCGGCAGCGGCCACGACGGCGCGGGGGAGCATCCGGCCGGGCACGGCCGCAGGAATCTGCTGCTCTCGATCGTCGGCGGCACCGTCCTGGTGGCCGCCGTCGTGCTGGGGATCGTGGCGGGTACCACCCGGCCGGAGCCGGCGCCCAAAGCCACGGACCAGGTCAGCAAACCGCCCGCGGACGCCCTGGACAACGGGACCGTGCCGGACGTCACCGGGCTCGCCGGAACGGCCGGGCCGGCCGGGAAAGTCCGTTTCACCTGGACCAACCCGCAGCCGAAACCCGGCGACACCTACAAATGGCGGGTCCACACGCTCAAGGGCGACGGACAGTACCAGGCCACCGCAGGGCCGGCCGCCGACATGGCGGCGAACCCGGCCGAACCCAGCTGCATCCAGGTCATGATCGTCCGCAGCGACGGGGCGTCCTCGCCGCTGGGCCCGGATTCCATCGCCTGCGTCCCGAAGTAGCAGCACCAACGACTTTCCAGAAAGGCACGGATTATGGGGGATCTGGCAATAGATTTCTGCGGCGAGTGGCATGAGCCCTCGGACGAGGACATCTTCAGCATCGGCCGTGAAGGCGACCTGGAGGTGGATGACAACCCGTACCTGCACCGGCAGTTCCTGCAGATCGCCCGCTATGACGGCATCTGGTGGCTCAGCAACGTCGGCAGCATGCTCTCCGCGACCATCGCCGACGCCTCCGGCGGCATGCAGGCGTGGCTCTCGCCCGGGGCGCGGATTCCGCTGGTCTTCAGCCACACCAACGTCATCTTCACCGCCGGCCCCACCACCTACGAGTTCGCCGTGCACCTCCGGACCCCCGCGTTCCGGCAGGAATCCCGCGAGGAGGACAGCGGCGGCGACACCACGATCGGCCCCGTGGTTTTCACCGACTCGCAGAAGGCCCTGATCGTGGCCCTCGCCGAACCCATGCTCCGCCGCGAAGGGACCGGCTTCAGCGCCATTCCGTCCTCGGCCGAGGCCGCCCGGACCCTGGGCTGGGCCCTGACCCGGTTCAACAGAAAGCTGGACAACGTGTGCGACAAGCTCGACAGGGTGGGAGTCGCCGGGCTGCGCGGCGGCGGCGGAAAACTCGCCACCAACCGGCGCGCCCGGCTGGTGGAACACGCCGTCACCTCGCACCTGGTGACGCCGGCCGACCTGTATCTGCTCGAGGAACAGAGCACCAAAAAGAAGGGGGACGACGAAGCATGAGAATCCGACTGACGCTGCGCCGCGACCCGGCCGAGGCCAAAGACCTTGCCGTTACCGTGGACGGGCTCGCCACCGTGGCGGACATCGCCACCCAGCTCTGGGCCGCCGACCCGGCACGGCGCGGGACCCCGCCGCCGTCGAACCTGTCCCTCAGCATCGAGGAGGCCTTCGCCGCCGGCGGCATGAAGGGCAGCGTCCTGGACCGCCAGGACAACCTGCTCGAATCCGGGCTGCGGCCGGGCTCGATTGTCTCGCTGACCCGGCTGAGTGAGCAGTTCGCGACCCCCGGTGCGAGCCGGGGGCCGGCGGCGGCGACGCTGCGCGTGCTGTCCGGGCCCGACGCCGGACGCGAATTCCCGCTGCCATCGGGCACCAGCTACATCGGCCGGGACCGCGACGTCGACATCCGGCTCACGGACCCGCTCACCTCCAAGCGCCACGCCCGCATCACGGTGGGCGAGACCATCGAGATCGTAGACACGAATTCGGCCAACGGTCTGCTGATGGACGGGCTGCCGGTCACCCGCGCCACGCTGAACTCCTCGGACACCGTGGCCCTGGGCGACACGACCGTTTCCGTGGTGTCGCTGGGCACCGGGCACAGTTCCGCCCCGAGCTCCCCGCTGATCGACTTCAACCGCTCGCCGCGGGTGGTGCCGCGCTTCGAACAGCAGAAACGGATGCTTCCGGCCGGGCCCAAGCGCCAGGAGCACCACGCTTTCCCGTACATCATGCTGCTCGCGCCGCTGATGATGGGCGCCATCCTGTTCGCCGTCACGCAGAACGTGCTCTCGGTCGTCTTTATGCTGATGATGCCGCTGTTCATCGTGGGCCATTACGTGGACCAGAAGCTGCAGGCCAAGCGGGAACGCAAGGAACAGCTCAAGCAGTTCCGTGAGTCCATGACCGCGTTCCGCACGGACATCACCCGGCTGCAGAACGTGGAGCGCTCCGTCCGGCTGCAGGAAGCCCCCTCGGTCAGCGACACGGTGGACTCGATCTACAAGCTCGGCCCGCTGCTCTGGACCCACCGGCCCGAGCACACCGGCTTCCTCGGCCTGCGTTTCGGCCTGGGCACCGCGCCCTCGCGGATCCAGTTCGAGGAGCCCAACAGCAACGACACCGAAGCCGAATACATGGCCGAAATCCAGGAGTGCATGGCGCAGTTCCGGGAGATCGAAGGCGTGCCGGTCGTCTCGCAGCTGCGCTCCGCAGGATCCTTCGGCCTGGCCGGCTCCCGCGGCCTCGTCGACGACGTGGCCCGCGGCATGGTCCTGCAGCTCGTCGGACTGCACTCGCCGGCCGAAGTGGTCCTGGCCGCCATCACCTCGGCGCAGTCGAAGGAGCGCTGGGAATGGCTGCAGTGGCTTCCGCACGTCGGCTCCGGCCACAGCCCGCTCACCGGCGACCACCTCGCCGCCGGCCCCGCGGGCGGCGCAGCCCTCCTCTCCCGCCTGGAAGACCTGATCGACCAGCGCGAGGCCGCGTCGCAGACCCCGCGCCCGGCCCTGCGGCCCGGCGTCGACCCGCTCAGCACGGATCTCGCGGAACCGCTGCTGCCCACCGTGCTGGTGGTCGTGGAAGACGACGCCCCGGTGGACCGCGGCCGGCTCACCCGGGTCCTCGAGCGGGGCCCGGACTCCGGCGTGCACGTGATGTGGGTGGCGTCCTCGGTGCAGCAGCTTCCGGCCGCGTGCCGGGACTTCATGGCGGTCGACGGCGACCACGGCACCACCACCGGCCAGGTCCGGCTCGGACGGCACACCTTCCCGGTGAGCTGCGAAAGCCTCGACGCCGGGCTCGCCGCCCAGCTGGCCCGGATGCTCACGCCGGTGGTCGACGTCGGCAAGCCGCTGGAGGACGACTCCGACCTGCCGCGGGCCGTCTCCTACGCGGCCCTGATCGGCAAGGACTTCCTGGACAACCCGGCGGCAGTGGCCGAACGCTGGACCGAAAACAATTCGGTCCGGGCCTCCGCCGTGCCCAACCGGAAGGACAATGGCACCCTCCGGGCCCTGGTGGGTTCCAAGGGCATCGAACCGCTCTACCTCGACCTCAAGAACGAGGGCCCGCACGCCCTCGTGGGCGGCACCACCGGCGCCGGCAAGTCCGAGTTCCTGCAGTCCTGGGTGATGGGCATGGCCGCGGCGTACAGCCCGGACCGGGTGAGCTTCCTGTTCGTGGACTACAAGGGCGGGGCCGCGTTCGCGGATTGCCTCCACCTGCCGCACACCGTGGGCCTGGTCACCGACCTGTCCCCGCACCTGGTCCGCCGCGCCCTGACCTCGCTGCGGGCCGAGCTGCACCACCGCGAACGGCTGCTGAACCGGAAGAAGGCCAAGGACCTGCTGGAACTCCAGCGCGAAGCGGACCCGGACGCGCCGCCGTACCTGATCATCATCGTGGACGAGTTCGCGGCCCTCGCCACCGAAGTGCCGGAGTTCGTCGACGGCGTGGTGGACGTCGCCGCCCGCGGCCGGTCCCTGGGCCTGCACCTGATCCTGGCCACCCAGCGCCCGGCCGGCGTGATCAAGGAAAGCCTGCGCGCCAACACCAACCTGAGGGTGGCACTGCGGATGGCCGACGAGGACGACGCGATCGACATCCTCGGCGTGCCCACGGCGGCGTACTTCGACCCCTCCATTCCCGGCCGCGGCGCTGCCAAGACCGGCCCCGGCCGGATCCAGGGCTTCCAGACCGGCTACGCCGGCGGCTGGACCACCGAGAAGCCGCAGCGACCGCAGATCGAGATCGTCGAGATGGCCTTCGGGTCCGGGCCGGCCTGGGCCGCCCCGGCGCCCGAGAGCCCGGTGAAGGAAGAGGCTGCCGGTCTCAACGACATCGCCCGGATGACGGCCAACATCATCAAGGCCGCCGACGTGCTCTCCATCGAGCCGCCGCGCAAACCCTGGCTGGACGAGCTCGCCACGACCTACGACTTCTCCAAGCTGCCGAACCCCCGCACCGACGAGCGGCTGCTCCTGGGCGTGGCGGACGACCCCGCCCACCAGGACCAGCCCACCGTGTTCTACGAGCCGGACCAGGACGGCAACATGGCCATCTACGGCACCGGCGGCTCGGGCAAGTCCGCGGCCCTGCGCGGCATCGCGATCGCCGCCGCGGTCACCCCGCGCGGCGGTCCGGTCAACGTCTACGGCATCGACTGCGGCTCCTCGGGGCTGAAGATGCTCGATGGGCTGCCGCACGTCGGCGAAATCATCAACGGCGACGACGTCGAACGCGTCGGCCGGCTGCTGCGCTGGCTGCGGGACCTCGCCGACGACCGTGCGGCCCGCTATTCGGAAGTCCGCGCGTCGACCATCGTGGAGTACCGCAGGCTCGCGGACCGGCCGGACGAGAAGCGGATTTTCGTGCTGGTGGATGGCATGTCCTCCTTCCGGGAGGCCTTTGAATACAGCAAGCTCTCGGCGCTGTGGGACATCTTCCTGCAGCTCGCCACCGACGGCCGACCGCTGGGCATCCACCTTGTGGTCAGCGGGGACCGGCCCAACTCGGTGCCGGCGTCGCTGCTGGCCTCGATCCAGCGCCGGCTGGTGCTGCGCCTGTCCTCGGAGGACGACTACCTGTCCATGGATGTGCCCAAGGATGTCCTGGGCCAGGCCTCGCCTCCGGGCCGCGGCCTGCTGGGCAACCTCGAAGTGCAGCTCGCGGTGCTGGGCGGCAACTCCAACCTGGCCGTGCAGGCCCGTGAAGTGCACAAGCTCAGCGAGGCCATGCTGCGCCAGGGCGTGGAACGCGCCCCGCAGATCGAACGCCTGCCGGACCAGGTGGACCTTGAGATCCTGCCCGCCGGAAGCCCGGACCTGCCCGTGATCGGCGTCGACGACGAGACGCTCCAGCCGGCCGAGATCCTGGCCAAGGGCCCGCTGCTGCTGGCCGGCCCGCCCGGCTCCGGCCGCACCGTGGCCCTCGTGACCCTGGCCTACGCGCTGCGCCGTTCCAACCCCGGCGTCGAACTGATCTACGTCGGCTCCCGGCGATCCGCGGCGGCGGCCCTGAAGCTCTGGGACCGCTCCGTGGTGGGCGCCGACGACGTCGAGGAAGCCATCGACGAGCTGGTGGACTACTCGACCGGCACGCCGGGCAAGCTGGCCATCTTCATCGAGGGGCTGACCGACTTCACCGACACGGGAGCGGAGTCCGGGATCGAACGGCTCGTCACCGCCTCGATCAAGGCCGAACAGTGGGTGGTGGGCGAAGCCGAGACCTCCACCTGGTCCTCGGCCTGGTCGCTGGCCCAGCCGTTCAAGTCCGGCCGCCGCGGCCTGCTGCTCAACCCGGGCGACATCGACGGCGACAGCCTGCTCAGCACCTCGCTGGGCCGGATCAGCACGGACTTCATTCCGGGCCGCGGCTACATCGTGGGCCGTGGCAAGGTCCGCAAGCTCCAGGTCGCGCTGCCGCCCGAGAACCGGAATTAGACCCGTTGCGCTATCAGATCTGGTTGCTTCGAGGCCTTGATAAGGACAACAAGTGACAGGGCATTGGGGATGGGGAGGGCTGCCCATCGACGCTTTGTCGGCGGGCAGGGTAGTTTTTAGGCAATGGACTTCCGGAACAGCCGGGGGCCTTTGGGGGACGCCGACATGATTCGGGTCCGTCTCTTTGATCTGTAAGGAGATATCACATGGCTATTTGGGGTGCAGACATTGCTCAGCTCAAGACTCTTGGGACGAAGCTGCAGGCCGGTTCGTCCGAGATCGACAAGCAGAAGTCGCTGCTGACCAAGGTGCTTGAGGGCACCGACTGGAAGGGCCCGGACGCCGACAAGTTCCGCAGCGAGTGGAACGGCCAGCACGTTGCCGCCCTGGCGAAGGTTTCCCAGGCACTGCAGGAGGCCGGCAAGCAGGCCAGCCGCAACGCCACCGAGCAGGAAAGCGCTTCCCGCTAAGCAGAGGTTTCGACGCGGGGCCCGGAGGCAGCAGCGTCCGGGCCCCGCGTGCTTAAGCCCCGCTGAGGCGGCACTGCGCCCGCCAATCCTGACCGGACAATGTCGGCGATCTAAGGCAGGATAGGGTCTGTGAGCACAGGGAACACTGCAGCAGAAGCCGAGACACAAACGCCCTCCGAGGCCGTGCGCGAAGAATACGAGGTCCTCGTCGAGGAGGTCCGGAAGCACCGCTTCGCGTACTACCAGGAGGACGCGCCGATCATTTCCGACGCCGAGTTCGACGAACTCTACCGGCGGCTGGAGACGATCGAGGCTTTGCATCCGGAGCTGGTGGCCAACGATTCCCCCACCCAGGAGGTGGGCGGGGAAGTGTCCGCAGCCTTTGCCGCCGTCGAACACCTGCAGCGCATGTACAGCCTGGAGGACGTCTTCTCCCTCGAGGAGCTGGAGGCGTGGGTGGCCAAGGCCGAAGCCAACATCGCCAAACTCGGCAACGGCGCACCGGCATGGCTCACCGAACTCAAGATCGACGGCCTGGCCGTGAACCTGCTCTACCGCGACGGCGTCCTGATCCGGGCGGCCACGCGCGGCGACGGCACCACGGGCGAGGACATCACCCACAACGTCCTCACCATCAAGGAAATCCCGCAACAGCTCAAAGGCGAGGGCTTCCCGGCCGAGATGGAGGTCCGGGGCGAGGTGTTCATCCCGTCCAAGGCTTTTGCGGAATTCAATGAGGCGCTGATTGAGGCCGGCAAGGCGCCGCTGGCCAACCCCCGCAACGCCGCCGCCGGCTCGCTGCGCCAAAAGGACCCGGCGGAAACCGCCAAACGTCCGCTGCGGATGTACGTGCACGGCATCGGCGCCCGCGACGGGCTGGACACCGTCAGCCAGTCCGGCACTTACCAGAGGCTTGCCGGATGGGGGCTGCCCACCAGCCCGTACTTCGAGGTGCTGCCCGGGCTCAAGGACGTGCTGGAGTTCATCACCCGGTACGGCGACAAGCGGCACAGCCTCACCCACGAAATCGACGGCATTGTGGTCAAGGTCGATGACTTCGCCACCCAGCGTGCCCTCGGCTACACGTCCCGGGTGCCGCGGTGGGCCGTCGCCTATAAGTACCCGCCCGAGGAAGTTAACACCAAACTGCTGGACATCGCGGTCAACGTGGGCCGCACCGGCCGTGTCACCCCGTACGGGGTGATGGAACCCGTCAAGGTGGCCGGCTCCACCGTGGAAATGGCCACCCTGCACAACCAGGAAGTCGTCAAGGCCAAGGGCGTCAAGATCGGCGACATCGTGGTGCTCCGCAAGGCCGGGGACGTTATTCCGGAAATCGTCGGACCCGTCCTGGCCCTCCGCGACCAGCAGGACCCGCCGGTCCGCGACTTCGTGATGCCCACCGAATGCCCCGCCTGCGGCACCCCGCTGGCGCCGGCCAAGGAAGGGGACGTGGACATCCGGTGCCCCAACTCCCGCTCCTGCCCGGCGCAGCTGCGCGAACGGGTGTTCCATCTGGCCGGCCGCGGCGCCTTCGATATCGAGGCCCTCGGCTGGGAAGCCGCCATCGCCCTGACCCAGCCGGCCGAACCGGAAACCCCGCCGCTCAGCAGCGAGGCGAACCTGTTCCGGCTAACTCCCGCTGACCTCGCCGCGGTTCGGATCCGGCGGGAAAAGCGGTCCAAGGGCGTGGCCACCGGCGAGTTCGAGCTGGTGCCGTACTTCTACAGCAAGGGCACGGCCAAGACACCGTCCAAGCCCACGGCCACCACCGACAAATTGTTCCGCGAACTGGAGAAAGCCAAGACCCAGCCGCTCTGGCGCGTCCTGGTGGCGCTGTCCATCCGGCACGTCGGCCCGCGGGCCTCCCGTGCCCTCGCGACGGCGTTCGGCAGCATGGACGCCATCCGGCAGGCCTCCGAGGAGGAACTGGCGCACGTCGACGGCGTCGGGCCCGTGATCGCCGCGGCCCTGACGGAATGGTTCGCCGAGGACTGGCACCGCGAAATCGTGGACACGTGGGCCGCCGACGGTGTCCGGATGGAGGACGAGCGCGACGAATCCATGCCCCGGACCCTGGAAGGACTGACAATCGTTGTGACCGGCAGCCTGGAGGGCTTCAGCCGGGACGAAGCCAAGGAAGCCGTCCTGGTCCGCGGCGGCAAGGCCGCCGGCTCGGTCTCGAAGAACACCAGCTACGTGGTGGCCGGCGAGAACGCGGGCACCAAGCTGGACAAGGCCGAACAGCTCGGCGTGCCGGTCCTGGACGAGGACGGCTTCCGCGCACTGCTGGCCAACGGCCCGGACAGCCCGGACGGAGCCGCCGCCGAGTCGGGGGACGCCGAGGAAGACCACCAGGAAGCCGTGAGCGAATGAGTGCCGGCGCGGCCAGCCCGAGTTCCAACAGCGCTGCCGGGAACCTGCCGGCAGCGCTGCTCGAACTCGCGCTGGCCGCGGCGGCGGCCGGGGCCGCGGTCCTGGCCGGCCGGAACACCGCCCAGCTGGACGTCAGCAACAAGGGCGACTCCGGGGACTGGGTGACCGCCTTCGATCTCGCCGCGGAAAACGCAGTCCGTGCCGTCATCACGGGGGCGCGGCCCGCCGACACCATCACCGGCGAGGAAGGCGGCACCGTCCTTCCCGCGGCGGCCAGCGGCTACCGCTGGTCCATCGACCCGCTGGACGGCACCACCAACTTCATCCGCAACATCGTCTACTACGGCACCTCCGTGGCTGTGGCGGACCCCGACGGCGTCTGGCTGGCCGGCGTCGTCGACGCACCTGCGCTGGGCCGGAGGTATTACGCCCTGCGCGGGCAAGGGGCGTGGCTTGAGGAGGGCGGCCGGCGGACGCCGTTGTACGGACCGGTCGCGGGGCGTACCGGTCAGATCCTGGCCACCGGCTTCAGCTACGATCCCGCCGTCCGGGCGGAACAAGCCGCCGGGCTGGGCAGCCTCATGGACGGCTTCGCCGACGTCCGCCGCCTCGGCTCGGCCGCCCTGGACCTCTGCCTGGTGGCGGACGGAACCCACGACGCCTACGGCGAACGGGGCCTCAACGAACACGATTTCGCCGCCGGCGCCCTGATCGCCGAAGAGGCGGGCTGCTGGGTGCGCCGCCCGCGGCTGACCAGCCCGCTGGAAGGCGGCCCCTCCGACGACGAACGCCTCGCGGCCTGGACCTGCGCCGGGACGCTGGAGCTCTCCGGCAAGTTCCCGCTCTAGGTCCGCTTCCCGGGCAGGGCGGTTCTGCTGGCAACCCGTTCTGCTGCGGCAGCCCTGTACTGATAGTTCAGTCACGGAAACGGCGGTTCCTGGACCGGACCGCCGTACCCGCCCGTAGCATGGACAGGTGCATCCTCAGATCCTCATCCGCCCTGCAGTTCCGGCCGACTACGACGCCATCGCGCGCATCACCCGGGACGCCTATCTGGCCGCGGGCTACTTTGAGAGCGCCGACCACCCGTATATGCTCCAGATCCAGGACGTGGCCCGCCGGGCAGCGAAGGCCACCATCTGGGTGGCCGAACGCGGCGGCCGCATCGTCGGCTCCGTGACCCTGGCCGTCGCCGGCGAACCCTATGCGGATATCGCGCAGGGCGATGAACTGGAATTCCGGATGCTCGTGGTGGACCCGGACGTACAGCGCAGCGGCGCCGGCAAGGCGATGGTCGAGGCCATCCTGGACCACGCCCGGTCGCTGCCCGGGATCAACGCCGTGGCCCTGACCACGGGCCTGACCTGGGAAAGCGCCCACGGGCTCTACCAGAAGACCGGCTTCCAGCGGGCCCCGGAACGCGACTGGGTAGTGCCGGACACGGACATCAAACTGCTGGTTTACCGCCAGCAGTTGTAGCCCACGGTTCCAGCCGCCGGGAAGGGAACACTCCCATGAGCGCCGCCGTCGCCGTGTAGGGTTTTGGTCAATCGAAAAGCTAAGTCTCAGGCAAAAGCACTTCACTCTGGAGGATCCATGGCACCGCACATCCCCGGCTCAATCGACGGCAAACTCCTTGGTCTGTACCTCTCCGACCATCTGACCGGCGCCACCGCCGGTGTCTCCCGGATCCAGCGCATGGCCGAGGCCTTCGCCGACACCCCGGTGTCCGCCGAGCTCTCCCGGGTCAGCGCGGAAATCACCAGGGAACGGGAGGTGCTCCTCGGACTGATCCAGGATCTGGGCGTGCGGCAGCGCCCGCACCGCCAGGCGGCCGCGTGGCTGGCCGAGCACGCCGGGCGGCTCAAGCTCAACGGCCGCGTCGTTCGCCGGTCCCCGATGACCCTGGTCCTGGAAGCCGAGCTAATGCGCGCCGCGATCCTGGGAAAGCTCGGCGGCTGGCAGACCCTGGAGGAGCTGGCCCCCGACCTCGGGCTCGACCCGGCCACGTTCGCCGCCCTTGGCGACGACGCCCGGTCCCAGATCGAGGCCCTCAGCCGCGTCCACGAGCACGCCCGCCGCAACGCGTTCCGCCAGAACCGGGACATCGGCAGCTGACCCCGGGACAACCACCCCGACACATTTCCACCGGTTTACAGGCAGTGGCTTCTGCCGCCCTAAAGTGGTGCCGACTCCACGGCACACTGCGAAAGGCACTTCCATGCGCACAACATTCGGCACCGGTTCCGTCTGGGAACAGCAGGTCGGCTACTCCCGGGCGGTCCAGGTGGACAACACCCTGTACATCTCCGCAACCGCGGCCAGCGGTGAGGACGGCATCGTGGGCGAGGACTTCTACACCCAGACCCGTTTCATCCTGGACAAACTCGGCACCGTCCTGGCCGACGCCGGCTTCGGCTACGCGGACGTCGTGCAGTCCAAGCTGTACCTGACGGACATCAGCCAGTGGGAGGAAGCCGGACGCGCCCACGGCGAAGTCTTCGGCGAGATCCGCCCCAGCCTGGCCCTGGTCCACGTGCTCCCGTTCCTGGACCCCAAGATGCTGGTCGAGATCGAACTCGTGGCGCAGAAGAGCAGCGACTAACCACAATGCGGGAGGGGCCTCAGGCGCCTGCTGCCGGGGGCAGCCCGTAGCGGTGCTCCGGCCGCCCGGTGGTGCCGTACCGCAACTGGATGTCGACGGCGCCGTCGTCGGCCAGCGCTGAGAGGTACCGCTGGGCGGTGGCCCGGGAAACGCCCACCCGGGTGGCCACCTCGGCCGCGGAATACTGCTCACCCGGTTCCAGCGATTCCAGCACGGCGGCCTCGGTGGCGGACCGGGGCTTTGCCGACGCAATGACGTCCCCCGGGATAAGCGCGCGCTTTGCCCGCTCCACCGTCTCCTGGGACACGTTCCCCGGCTGGGCCAGGATCCGCCGGTAGCGCGCATACGAACGCAGCAGCTGGGACAGCGACTCGCCCGTAAAGGGCTTCAGCAGATACCCCAGCGCACCGCGACGGAACGCGAGCCGGAGCGAGGCCGTATCCGACGCCGCACTGAGGATCATGGTGTCCACGTCCAGCTGGTGCAGCAGGTCCAGGCCAGAAGCGTCCGGCAGGTAGACATCCAGCAGCACCAGGTCCGGGCGCAGGCTGTGGATCGCCTGCAGCGCCTGCGACGCCGATCCGGCCGGAGGCAGCGCCAGGAACCCCGCCACCGAGTCCACATAGGCCGCATGCAGCTTGGCGACGTGGAAATCGTCATCCACAATCAACACCCGGAAGTCCTCAGACATCGTTGTCCCTTTCGTTGGGCTTCGTTTCAGTGGGCTTCGTTTCAGTGGGCGCTGCCTCGTTGGGCGCCGTGGTCCCCGGCAGGGTCGCCATAAACACCGCGCCGGGGCCGCCGGGGGAGCCCGGGTCCAGGACCCGCACGTCCCCGCCGCGGCGGCGCGCCAGCTGCCGGGCCAGCGCCAGGCCAAGGCCGTGGCCTGCTCCCGCCCGGACCGGGAGTTCCGACGTGGTGAATCCCTCCGTGAACACCGCCTCGGCATCTCCGCCCGCCGCAGCGGCCGGCAGCCCGTCACCGGAATCCCCGACGACGATATGGAGGGTCCCGCCGTCGGACCCGGTACCGGGACCGTCGAGCACCTCCACCTCGACCCAGCGGTCCGGTGCCGAGCCCGCGACGGCGGCGTTCACGGCGTTGTCGATCAGGTTGCCCAGGACCGTGGTGACTTCCTGCGGCTCCGTGACCTGGCCGCGGACCAGGGTTTCCGGGCCGAGCCTCAGGGCCACGCCGCGTTCGTCCGCTTCCACACCCTTGGCGCCGAGGAACGCCTGCAGGTACGGGTCCTGGAGCAGCTCGGCCTGGTCCACCGGGAACTTCAGCGGCCCCGTCGCTGCCAGCCGGGCCAGGTAGTCGCGGGCCTGCTGGTGCTCGCCGATGCTCATGAACCCGGCGATGGTGTGGAGCTGGTTGGCGAACTCGTGCCGCTGGGCCCGGAGCGCGGTGGACATGGTCCCCACGGCGTCCAGTTGGCGGGTTAGCTGCTGGAGTTCGGTCCGGTCCCGCAGCATGACCACCCAGCCCAGGTCCTCGCGGCCGTGCAGGGCCTTGCGGGCGCTCGCCACCAGCACGCGGCCGCCGGCGACAAGCTCCACCGCATCGCCCTCCGCGGCGTCGGACTTGGTCAGTGCGATCAGCTGCGCCGGCACCGGGGCTCCGGCCCACGGCGTCCCGGTGAGGTCGGGCTGGCCCAGCAGGCGCCTGGCGGCGGCGTTAAACACACTGATCCGGCCGTCGGCGGCGATGCCGATCACGCCGTCGTCGACGCCCTGCAGGACGGCCACCTGATCGTGGACCAGGGTGCTGATTTCCTCCGGTTCCAGGCCCAGTGTCAGCCGCTGCAGCCTGCTCCGGAGCAGGAAGGAGGCGAACACGCCGACCATAAGTGCCCCGACGGCGGTCAGGGCGATCGGGACAACGTCCCGGGCCAGGCTCTGGCCGATGGTTTCGGTGGAGTAGCCCACGCTGACTTCTCCCACCACGGTGCCCGAATCCGGAGCGAACACCGGGACTTTGGCCCCGGCGGAGGGGCCGAGGGTTCCGGTGTTCCGGGTGGTGACCTCGTTGCCGGCCAGGGCCTCGGACGGGTCCGTGCTGACCCGTTCGCCGAGCCGCTCGGCATCGGGGTGGGCCAGGCGCAGGCCGGTCTCGTCGGTGATGACCACGAACAGGGCGCCGGTGCGGGTGCGGGCGCCTTCGGCAGCGGCCATCAGCGGCCCGGCCAGCAGTTCGGATGCCGGGGGAGTGCCGGGTTGGGCGCTGATCTGCTGCACCTCCGCCCGCACCTCTGGATCCGAGGCCACGGTCCGGGACAGCGTCAGGGCCTGGTTCTCCGCCTCCCGGCCCAGCTGCTCGTAGGTGAGCCAGACGTAGACGGCGCTTGTCAGGAGCACCACCAGCGCCACGACCCCCAGCTGGAGCAGCAGGGTCTGGGTGGAAAAGCGCAGCGGAGTCCTGCCGGTCATCGTCCGGCCGGTTAACCGTGCCACGGCGGTCCTCCTTCGGGTGTGAGCACAATGCGCAAAATGCGTCCAACAAGCAGTATGCCAATCAAATGAGGCAAAGGCCCAGCCGTGACGCGCGCCACTCTAACGTCTGTAGTACGCATCACACCGGGGTGGTGCGATTCAATGAAGAAGGAGCCGGCCGTGCTGGTATTACTAGGATTCGCCATGATCGCGGTGTTCATGGTGCTGATCATGACCAAAAAGCTGACGCCCGTGCTGGCGCTCATCATCGTCCCCACAGTCTTCGGACTCTTCGCCGGCGCAGGCCTCGGCATCGGCCCCATGGTCATGGACTCCATGAAGTCGATGACGTCCACCGCAGCCCTGCTGATGTTCGCCATCATCTACTTCGGCCTGATGATCGACGTCGGACTCTTTGACCCCCTGGTCCGCTTCATCCTGCGCAAGCTCGGCAACGACCCCGCCAAGGTGGTCCTTGGCACAGCCATCCTCGCTGCGGCAGTGTCCCTCGACGGCGACGGCTCCACCACCTTCATCCTCACCACCGCGGCCATGCTGCCCGTCTACCTGCGGCTCAAAATGAGCCCCGTGGTCCTGACCTGCGTAGCGGGCCTCGCCAACGGCACCATGAACATCCTGCCGTGGGGCGGCCCCACCGCCCGTGCCGCAACCGCGCTGAAGCTCGACGTCAACGATGTCTTCGTTCCGATGATCCCTTCGCTGATTGCGGGCCTCGTTGTGGTCTTCGCCTTCGCATGGCTCCTGGGCCTGCAGGAACGCAACCGGCTCCGCGCCGTGGCCCCGGAAATCTGGGATACCGATAACACGTTCGACGGCGGCACCGGCACCGGCCGCACCGGCCGTTTCTCCGGCGAAACCCCCGCCGGCAACGGTTCGGTGGCTGTCCTGGAACGCACCGAAGTGCTCGTCGACGATCGCGATTCCGCCATGGCGGACACCGCACTGGACCCCAACCGTGCCACGTTGCGTCCCAAGCTGTTCTGGTTCAACCTCGGCCTGACGGTTGCGGTCATGGTGACACTCGTCGCCAACATCATTCCGCTTCCGTTCGTCTTTATGGTGGGCGCCGCCATCGCGCTGCTGGTCAACTTCCCCAAGGTCAAGGACCAGGGTGCCCAACTGATCGCCCACGCCCCCTCGATCGTCGCCGTCGTCAGCATGGTCATGGCCGCCGCGGTACTCACCGGAGTCCTCAACGGCACGGGCATGGTCAAGGCAATGTCGGAATGGCTCGTTGCGATCATCCCCTCCGACATGGGTCCCTTCATGGCCATCATCACCGGCGTGCTGAGCATCCCGATGACGTTCTTTATGAGCAACGACGCCTTCTACTTCGGCGTCCTCCCGGTGCTCAGCGAGACGGCAGCCCACTACGGGGTCAGTGCCGCCGACATGGCGCGCGCCTCCATCACCGGCCAGCCCTTCCACCTGCAGAGCCCGCTGGTCCCCGCGATCCTGCTTCTGGTCTCCCTCGCCAAAGTGGACCTGGGCGACCACCACAAAAAGGTCCTCTGGCGCACCGCCGTCATCTCCCTGGTCATGCTGGGAGTAGGAGTCCTCACCGGAGCCATCGGCATCGGCTGACAAACCAACGAGCACCACAAGAACAAACAACAAGACTGTCGGGTCCGGAGATTTTCCGGACCCGACAGTCTCGTTTTGTTTGCTTCCGCATTCTGGAAGGCGAGAGAAGCACACCGGCGACGGGACGGACATCCGGAAGCGTGCGTCTAAGCGAGTGCCCCGCCGTCAGGGTTCCCTGCCCGAGGGGCCACGCCGGCGAGGGACCCGGCCTGAGCTTGCCAAGGCTGGGAGCCGGTGGGGACTTGCGAGGGGAGGGGGACGGTGGGGAGAACGAGCGAGCACGCGGAGGATCGTCCGGCCTGCCGCCGGAAGGCGGGAGGCGCCGCTAACGAGTGCGGAACAGCAGACCAAGACACGTAGACTGGGACGGAAAATAATCCGAACTTGCAGGGGAGATCCATGGCTGCGATCAACCGCGACGACGTCGCGCATCTCGCGCGTCTCGCGCACATCGAGATGAGTGCTGAAGAGCTGGACCGGATGGCCGGCGAACTTGCCGTCATCGTCGATTCAGTGAAGTCCGTCAGTGAAGCCGCCGGTGACGATGTCCCGGCCACGTCCCACCCGATTCCGCTGACGAATGTGTTCCGCGAGGACGTTGTGGGCCACACTTTCACGGCCGAGCAGGCACTCTCCGGCGCCCCCGATGCGTACGAAGGCCGCTTCAAGGTCCCGGCAATCCTGGATGAGGGCTAAGAACATGACTGAGAACAACGAACTGATCCGCTCCTCCGCCGCAGCGCTCGCCGGCAAGCTGGCCGCCCGCGAGGTCACCGCCGTCGAGGTCACCCAGGCGCACCTGGACCGCATCGCCGCCGTCGACGGCAAGGTCCACGCTTTCCTGCACGTCAACACCGACGAGGCGCTCGCCGTCGCCGCCGAGGTGGACGCGATCCGTGCCGCCGGCGGTGCCGCTGCCGAAGAACTGCATGCCCTCGCCGGTGTGCCGATCGCCGTCAAGGACCTGATCGTCACCGTCGGCCAGCCCACCACAGCCGGCTCCAAGATCCTCGAAGGCTGGCACAGCCCGTACGACGCCACCGTCGTCCAGCGCCTCCGCGCCGCGAAGATGCCGATCCTGGGCAAGACCAACCTCGACGAATTCGCGATGGGCTCCTCCACCGAGCACTCCGCCTACGGCCCCACCCACAACCCCTGGGACCTGGACCGCATCCCCGGCGGATCGGGCGGCGGATCCGCTGCCGCCGTCGCGGCCTTCGAAGCCCCGCTGGCCCTCGGCACCGACACCGGCGGCTCGATCCGCCAGCCCGGCGCCGTCACCGGCACCGTCGGCGTGAAGCCCACCTACGGCGGCGTATCCCGCTACGGCGCGATCGCCATGGCCTCCTCGTTGGACCAGATCGGCCCGGTCTCCCGCACCGTCCTGGACTCGGCGCTGCTGCACCAGGTCATCGGCGGGCACGATCCCTTCGACTCCACGTCGCTGCCGGACCCGCTGGAGGACCTCGTCGCCGCCGCGTCGATCGGCAACGTGCGCGGCATGAAGATCGGCATCATCAAGGAACTCCACGGCGAGGGCTACCAGGCCGGCGTCGAGAACCGCTTCAACGAGTCCCTCGAGCTGCTCAAGGAAGCCGGCGCGGAAATCGTCGAGGTCTCCTGCCCCAACTTCAAGTACGCCCTGGGCGCCTACTACCTGATCATGCCCTCGGAGGCGTCTTCCAACCTGGCCAAGTTCGACGGCGTCCGGTTCGGCCTGCGGGTCCTGCCCGAAGACGGCCCGATGACGATTGAACGCGTGATGGGCGCCACCCGCGCCGCCGGGTTCGGCGACGAAGTCAAGCGCCGCATCATCCTGGGCACCTACGCCCTGAGCGCCGGCTACTACGATGCCTACTACGGCTCGGCCCAGAAGGTCCGCACCCTGATCCAGCGCGACTTCGACGCCGCGTTCGCCAAAGCCGATGTGCTGATTTCCCCGACGGCGCCGACCACGGCGTTCAAGCTGGGCGAGAAGCTCAACGACCCGCTGGCGATGTACCTCAACGACGTCGCCACCATCCCCGCCAACATGGCCGGCGTCCCGGGGCTCTCCCTGCCCGGCGGCCTGGCTGACGAGGACGGACTGCCGGTGGGCGTCCAGCTGCTGGCCCCGGCCCGCCAGGACGCGCGGCTCTACCGGGTCGGCGCCGTGCTCGAATCACTGCTCGAGGCGCAGTGGGGCGGCCCGCTCCTGGATAAGGCTCCTTCCCTGACCGCTCCTTCACTTAACGATTCTTCTTCGGCTGCTACTTCAGCGGCTGGCGCCGCCCTGAGCCACGGAGGTTCCCACTAATGACTGACGCAACCCTCAGCTTCGAAGAGGCGATGGAGAAGTACGATCCCGTCCTGGGCTTCGAGGTCCATGTGGAGCTCAACACCAAGACCAAGATGTTCTCCTCCGCGCCCAACGTCTTCGGCGACGAGCCCAATACCAACGTCAACGAGGTGGACCTCGGCATGCCCGGCGTGCTGCCGGTGGTGAACCGGACCGCGATCGAATCCTCGATCAAGATCGGCCTCGCGCTCAACTGCAAGATCGCCGAGACCTGCCGCTTCGCCCGGAAGAACTACTTCTACCCGGACACCCCGAAGAACTTCCAGACCTCCCAGTACGACGAGCCCATCGCGTATGACGGGTACCTGGACATCGAGCTCTCCGACGGCACCATGTTCCGCGTCGAAATCGAACGCGCCCACATGGAAGAGGACGCCGGCAAGCTGACCCACATGGGCGGCGCCGCCGGCCGTATCCAGGGTGCGGACTACTCGCTGGTGGACTACAACCGCTCCGGCGTGCCGCTCGTCGAGATCGTCACCAAGCCGATCGAGGGCGCCGGCAGCCGCGCGCCCGAACTCGCCAAGGCCTACGTGGCCGCGGTCCGCGAAATCGTCAAGAACCTCGGCGTCTCCGACGCCAAGATGGAACGCGGCAACGTCCGCTGCGACGCCAACGTCTCACTCCGTCCGCACGGCCGCGAACGCTTCGGCATCCGCTCCGAGACGAAGAACGTCAACTCGCTGCGCGCCGTCGAGCACGCCGTCCGCTACGAGATCCAGCGGCACGCCGCCGTGCTGGACTCCGGCGAGCCCGTCATCCAGGAAACCCGCCACTGGCACGAGGACACCCGCTCCACCACCTCGGGCCGGCCCAAGTCCGACGCCGACGACTACCGCTACTTCCCGGAGCCGGACCTGGTGCCGATCGTCGCCTCCCGCGAGTGGGTCGAGGAGCTCCGGGCCACGCTGCCCGAGCCGCCGGCCGCCCGCCGCAAGCGCCTGCAGGCCGACTGGGGCTACTCCGACCTCGAGTTCCGCGACGTCGTCAACGCCGGCGTGATGGACGAGATCGAGGAAACCATCGCCGCCGGTGCCACCGCCACGGTGGCCCGCAAATGGTGGATGGGCGAGATCGTCGGACGCGCCAAGAACGCCGACGTCGATCCCGGCCAGCTCGGCGTCGCGCCGGCCACCATCGTGGAGCTGAACAAGATGGTCGAAGACGGCAAGATCAACAACAAGATGGCCACCGAGGTCCTCGACGGCGTGCTCGCCGGCGAAGGCACCCCGGCGGAAATCGTGGAGAAGCGCGGCCTCGCCGTAGTCTCCGACGACGGGCCCCTGCTCGAAGCCATCGATGCGGCCCTCGCCGCGCAGCCCGGCGTCGCGGACAAGATCCGTGGCGGCAAGATCCAGGCGATCGGCGCGATCGTCGGCGGCGTGATGAAGGCCACCCGCGGCCAGGCCGACGCCGGCCGGGTGCGCGAGCTGATCCTGGAGCGCCTCGGCGTCGAAGGATAGGTCCTAACCGCCCACCAAATCGGTCATGATGGTCTGCAGTGCTTCGCAGACCATCATGACCGATGTGCGTTTAAGGTTCTCCGGCCGGGCCAGGACGTCGATCCGGCGCCGGGTGCTGATGCCTTCGAGCGGCCGCAGCACAATGCCCGGGCTCAGCACCGGCCGCGCCGTGTACCGGGGCAGCAGCCCGATCACGTTCCCGGTGGCCACCAGCGCGGCCACGGTGGAGTAGTCGTTAATCCGGTGCACGATGTTCAGTTCCCGGCTGGCGACGGCCGCGACGGCGGAAAGCACGTCCGCGGGGGAGTATCCGGTGCGGCTGGTCACCCAGGGTTCCCCGACGACGTCGTCCGCCGTCACCGCCCGCTGGCCCGCCAGCCGGTGCCCGGCCGGCAGCGCGACGTCCAGCGGCTCGTGCGCGAGCGGGATCACCGCAACCCGCTCCTGGGGCCAGCGCGGGCTGTGGTCCATCCGGTGCGCCAGCACCAGGTCGTACCGGGCCGTCAGCGCCGGGAAGTCCTGCTGCGCCACATCTTCGTCGGAGAGCAGGATCCGCGGCTGCCCGGGCCCCGCCAGCAGCCGCGCGAGCGGCGCGAAAAGTGCCTGGCCCGCGCTGTGGAAGCCGCTCAGCGTCACCGCCGCCACGGGAGAGCCGTGATACGCGCCGATGGCCGTCCTCGCGTCCGCCATGGCGCTGACGACGGCGGCCCCGGCGTCCGCCAGCACCTGCCCGGCTTCCGTGAGGACCAGGTTGCGGCCATCCTTGCGGGTCAACGGGACCTCCACCGATTTCTGCAGCGCCGCCAGCTGCTGCGACACGGCGGAGGGGGTAACCAGCAGGGTTTCGGCGACCGCCTTAACGCTGCCGAGTGCCCCGAGTTCGCGGAGCATCTCAAGCTGGTGGATTTCCATGCCGACCAGTCTATGCGCAAGTAAAAGCTAAATCGTCGATTGAGAAAAACCCGGTTGTGCTAATGCTTTGCAGCGGCTCTAATGGGGTGAGTTGACCCACACCACCTGTCCACAGGGCGGGTGCACCCAGAAGTTAGGAAGGCCCCATGAAGGCTCTCTACAAGGCCGGCGCCCATGCAGGATTCGAACTCGTCGACCGTCCGGAGCCCGAGACCGGCGCCGGCGACGTCAAGATCCGCGTGATGACCACCGGCATCTGCGGCACCGACCTGCACATCCAGTCCTGGGACGCCTGGGCGCAGGGCATCATCAACGCCCCCCTGATCGCCGGCCACGAGTTCTACGGCGAGGTGGTGGAGATCGGCGAGGACGTCCTGGACGTCAAAGTGGGGGACCGCGTCTCCGGCGAGGGCCACATCGTCTGCGGCATCTGCCGCAACTGCCGCGCCGGCCGCCGCCAGATGTGCATCAACACCGTCAGCGTCGGCGTCCAGCGCGACGGCGCCTTCGCCGAGTTCGTCGTGATCCCCGAGACCAACGTCTGGGTCCACACCGACCAGTCAGTGACGCCGGAACTCGGTGCCATCTTCGACCCCTTCGGCAACGCCGTCCACACCGCGCTCAGCTTCCCCCTCGTCGGCGAGGACGTGCTGATCACCGGCGCCGGCCCCATCGGCCTGATGGCAATCGCCGTCGCCCGCCACGCCGGCGCCCGCAAGATCGCCATCACCGACGTCTCCGCCCCGCGGCTGGAACTGGCCCGCAAGCTCGGCGTCGACCTGGCGATCGACGTCTCGAAGATGCGGGTCAAGGACGCGCAGCGCGAACTGGGCATGCGCGAAGGCTTCGACATCGGCATGGAAATGTCGGGACACCCCACGGCCCTGCCTGAGATGATCGACAACATGAACCACGGCGGCCGGATCGCGATGCTGGGACTGCCCAGCCAGTCCATCGACATCGACTGGGGCAAGGTGGTCACGCACATGCTGACCATGAAGGGCATCTACGGCCGCGAAATGTTCGAGACCTGGTACGCCATGAGCGCCATGCTGTCCTCCAACCCGGTCCTGCACGCCAACATCTCCGCCGTCGTGACGGACACCCTTCCTGCCACCGACTGGGAGAAGGGCTTCGAGATCGCCCGCGCCGGCGTGGGTGGCAAAGTGGTCCTCGACTGGACCTGCTTCTAACCTCCACCGTTCCGGACCACCGACCCCCACCCGCTGAGGAGCGCACCGACATGTATTCAGCCATCAAGGACCAGCTGCAGCACGAACTGGACGAGATCCGCAGCGCCGGCCTGTTCAAGACCGAGCGGCACATCGACTCACCCCAGGCCAACCACATCAAAGCCGGCCAGATCGGCGAGTCCAGCGCGGATGTGCTGAACTTCTGCGCCAACAACTACCTGGGCCTCGCGGACCACCCGGACATCATCGCCGCCGCCAAGGCCGCGATGGACGACCGCGGCTTCGGCATGGCCAGTGTCCGCTTCATCTGCGGCACCCAGGACCTGCACCTGGCCCTCGAGGAACGCGTCTCCAGGTTCCTCGGCACCGAGGACACCATCCTGTTCTCCAGCTGCTTCGACGCCAACGGCGGCGTGTTCGAATCACTCTTCGGCCCGGAGGACGCCGTCATCTCCGACGCGCTCAACCACGCCTCGATCATCGACGGCATCCGGCTCTGCAAGGCCCAGCGCTTCCGCTACGCCAACCAGGACATGGCCGATCTCGAATCCAAGCTGATCGAAGCCACCACGCAGGAGAACCCGGCCCGCCGCAAGATCATCGTCACGGACGGTGTCTTCTCGATGGACGGCTTCCTCGCCCCGCTGGAAGCGATCTGCGACCTCGCGGAAAAGTACGACGCCCTGGTCATGGTGGACGATTCCCACGCCGTCGGTTTCATGGGCGCCACCGGCGCGGGTACCCCCGAGCACGCCGGCGTCTCGGACCGCGTGGACATCTACACCGGCACCTTCGGCAAGGCCCTCGGCGGCGCCTCCGGCGGCTACGTGTCCGGCCGCCGCGAAGTCGTGGCCATGCTCCGCCAGAAGGCCCGCCCGTACCTGTTCTCCAACTCGCTGGCCCCCGCCATCGTTGCGGCCACGCTCAAGGCCCTGGACCTCGTGGAGAACTCCGGCGAACTGCGCAGCAAGCTTTTCGCCAACGCGGAGCTCTTCCGCAGCCGCATGTCCGAGGAAGGCTTCGAGCTGCTCCCGGGCGAGCACGCCATTGTCCCGGTTATGTTCGGCGACGCCGTCATGGCCGCCAAGGTGGCCGACGCCATGCTGCACCACGGCGTCTTCGTGACGGCGTTCAGCTACCCGGTGGTGCCCAAGGGGGCCGCCCGGATCCGCGTCCAGCTCTCCGCTGCGCACAGCGCCGAAGACGTGGAGGCCTGCGTCCAGGCCTTCGTGCGCAGCCGCGCCGCCGTCGCCGGCTAAGCGGAGCTTCAGCGGCTGCGAAGAACCGAGGTTGCGGCGCCACAAACGGCGCCGCAACCGTTCCGTCTGCAAGGATGGACCCATGTCAGCTAATTACGATGTCGTGATTGTCGGCGGCGGGATCGCCGGCCTGTCCCTTGCCTCAGCCCTGGCCGGAAAATGCAGCGTCGCGCTGGTGGAAGCCGAGCAGACCCTGGCGTACCACACCTCGGCGCGCTCGGCCCGGCAGTTGATCCCCAGCTACGGCCCGCCCGCGGTCCAGGAACTCACGCTCCGCACCCTCGAATTGATCGCCGCCCAGGATGCCGGCCGGCCCGCACCCGTGCTTACACCGCGCAGCTTTATGCTGATCGGCGACGACGCAGCCGTCCGGGAACAGGCCAGCGGCCACATGCGGCCGATCACCCACGCCGAGGCCCTGGCACTCTGCCCGGCCCTGCTCCCGGATTCCTTCGCCGCTGCCGGCCTGGACACCGGCTCCTTCGCCTGCAACGCGCCCCTGCTCCTCGAGGACCACCGCCGCCGCGCCGAAGCCGGCGGGGTGGACATCATCACCGGCGCCCGGGTGCACTCGGCCCAGCGCCTCGGCTCCGGCTGGGAACTCGGCGCCGGGCAGGAAGGCTTCCAGGCCGCCGTCGTGGTCAACGCCGCGGGCGCCTGGGCCGACGAACTTGCCGTGCTCAGCGGCGTCGAGAAGGTCCAGCTGCAGCCGTACCGGCGCACCGCGGCGATCGTCGACGTCGAACACCCCCTCCCGGAGAGCTGCCCCATGGTGGCGGCCGCCGACGACTCGTTCTATTTCCGGCGCGACGGCGAACAGGTCCTCATCTCGCCGTCGGAGCACGAACCGAGCGGGCCCGAGGACGCGCAGCCGCACCCCGGTGACGTCGAGGCGCTGATCGCCCGGCTCAACACCCTCACCACGTTCGGCATCCGTGGCGTCCGCACCGCCTGGACGGGGCTGCGGACGGAAGCGGCCGACGGTGTACCGGTAGTGGGGTTCGACGCCGAGGCCCCCGGATTCTTCTGGCTCGCCGGCCAGGGCGGCTATGGCTTCCAGACGTCCTCCGGCATCGCCGAACTGGCCGCGGACCTCATCCTTGCAGGCCAAGGCCCCTCGGCGGTTCCGGGCGGGGCCCAAGCGGCCGGTCCGGCATCCCGGACAGCGGAGGCGCTGGCGGCGACCCGCTGGTCCATCCGGCGCTGAAGAATGGACTCATGAGCACCCTCATTACCAATATTGCCGAGCTGATGACCCAGGACGCGGATCAGCGGGTCCTGAAGAACGCTGCGGTGGTGGTCGAGGGAGAACGGATCTCCTGGCTCGGCCCCGCGTCCGAAGCCCCGGCCGCCGACGACGCCGTCGACGCCGGCGGCCGCGCCCTGCTGCCGGGCTGGGTCGATTCGCACACGCACCTCATCTTCGCCGGGGACCGGACTGCGGAGTTCGAGGCCCGGATGGCGGGGGAGAGCTACAGCGCCGGCGGAATTGCCGTGACCACCGGCGCCACCCGGAGCACCAGCGACTTCGACCTCACCCGGCTCGCCATGGGCCGGGTGGCCGAGGCCGTCTCGCAGGGCACCACCTACCTCGAAACCAAGACCGGGTACGGCCTGGACGTGGAGAACGAGGCCCGCAGCGCCCGGATTGCCTCCACCGTCGCGGACGAGGTCACCTACCTCGGTGCGCACCTTGTGCCCGCCGGCGCGGACGCCGAGGAATACACGGAGCTGGTGTGCGGCCCCATGCTGGCCGCCGTCCGGCCGTTTGTGCGCTGGGCCGACGTCTTCTGCGAACGGGGGGCCTTCACCGAGGACCAGTCCCGGCGCGTGCTCCAGGCCTGCCGGGACGCCGGACTGGGCCTGCGCGTGCACGGCAACCAGCTCGGCGAGGGGCCCGGCGTGCGGCTCGCCGTGGAATACGGTGCGGCCAGCGTGGACCACGTCAACTACCTGTCCGCCGCCGACGTCGACGCCCTCGCGGCCAGCTGGTCCGGCTGGGACAGCGGCAGCGGCACCGGACGCGGCACCGTGGCCACGTGCCTGCCGGCCTGCGACCTGTCCACCCGCCAGCCGCTGGCGCCGGGCCGGGAACTGCTCGACGCCGGCGTGCAGCTCGCCCTGGCCTCCAACTGCAACCCGGGCACCTCCTACACCAGCTCGATGGCCTTCTGCGTCACCACCGCCGTGCTCCAGATGCACCTGAGCGTCCGCGAGGCCGTGCGCGCCGCAACCTACGGCGGTGCCTTGGCGCTCGGCCGGGAGACCGGGAACGACGCCGACGGCGAACGCGCGGTCGGCTCGATCGCCGTCGGACACCGCGCGGACCTCCATCTGCTCAACGCACCGTCAGCCACGCACCTGGCCTACCGGCCCGGCATCCCGCTGACCCACGCCGTCTGGCGGGCCGGGGTCCGCGCCCGCTGACCCACCCGTTTCGTTCGTTAGAAGAACATCGGCGGGGCGTCCAGCACCGTCTCATCGACGCGGCGGGCCTCCCACTGGCTAAACGGCTTGTCCAGCTCGTACTTGCCCTCCCCGGTGCGGTACAGGGTCCGGACCTCGGCATTCTCCGGATTGTTGAGGGACTCGAAGTACTCCACGGACCAGTGGAACCAGCGCATGCAGAACAGCCGCATGGTGAGCCCGTGGGTGACGAACAGCGCGTTCGGGGCGTAGCTCGGTTTCGACCAGTGCCGGTACAGGGTTTCCATGAAGGATGAGATCCGATCATACACATCGGATCCCGACTCGCCCTCCCGGAAGCGGTAGAAGAAGTGGCCATAGGCGTTCCGGAGTTCCTTCTGGTCCTCGATCTCACCGGCGATCTGGAAGTTGGCCCAGTCCTGCTCCCGCAGCCGCGGCTCCTCGATCACCCGCTCGACCAGGGGGCCGAGGTTGAGCGCCTCCAGGGTCTGGTAGGCCCGCAGGTACGGGGAGACATATACGCAGGCCTGCCGGCCGTCCAGCAGCCGCCGGACCTCCTCGCCGGCGGCCCGCGCCTGTTCCACGCCGAGTGCGGTCAGCGGAATCCGGTAATCGGGGACCCGGTTGTAGATCGAGGTGTCGGCGTTGGCGGCGGACTGGCCGTGCCGGATCATGATGATTTTCCCGGGCGCACTCATAAACCCCAAGCATAGGGCCCGGCGGTGTGGCGGCCCGGATTCAGGCAACTACCGGCAACTGCGGGCAAGATGGGACTATGTTGGTTCCCTCCCGCCGCCGGCTGCGGATTGAAATGTGGATTGTCCTGGGATTGTCCCTGGGCCAGTCGGCCGTGTATTCGGTGGTTCAGCTGCTGGACAAAATGACCAGGGCCCCGCTCGCGGAGGGGACTTCCACACTGAACCGCTCGCAAAGCAGCCGCGAGTACTTTGACCTCACCTACCAGCTGCTGGACATCATCTTCGCCCTGGTGCCCGTGGTCCTGGTGATCTACTTCCTGACCGAAAACCGGCCGTCCGGCCTGCCCGGGAGCAGCGGCCGCGGCATCACGGCCTTCCAGAGGCTCGGCCTCGATTTCGACCGGCCCGGCAGGGACCTGCTGCAGGCGTTCGGCCTGGCGGCGCTTATCGGAATCCCGTCGCTGGGCCTCTACGCCGCCGGCCGGGCGCTCGGCATCACGACGGCGATCATTCCCAGCGCGCTGGACGCGTACTGGTGGACAGTTCCCGTGCTGGTGCTCTCCGCGATCCGGCACGGGATCGTGGAGGAGGTGATCGTGGTGGGTTATCTCCTGGACCGGCTCGGGAAGCTCGGCTGGGCTACGCCCGCGGCGATCTTCGCCAGCGCCATGCTGCGCGGCAGCTACCACCTGTACCAGGGCTTTGGGCCGTTCATCGGCAACGCCATCATGGGCGTCATCTTCGCCGTGTTCTACACCAGGACCCGCCGGTTGATGCCGCTGGTGATCGCCCACGCCGTGCTGGACATTGTGGCGTTTGTCGGCTTCAGCCTCTTCGGCAGGGCCATCGGCCTGGGCTGAGCGTACACAAAACAACGCGGGTCACTTGTCACCCATCCGGAGCCCCTGGATGGACGCGATCTGACCCCGCGTTGCCTGTCACGGGCCGGCAACCCGTGCCGCTTAAAAGATTCGGCCGCCATCGGTGGGTGACGTCATTGGCACCCGCTGATGGCGGCCGAAGTGTGGGGCGGTGAAGGGTCAGATCGTGACGGCTCCGGAGGACGTCTCGAATGTGACCGAGAGGATGCCGGGTGTCCCGCGCGGAGCGAGCCAGTTCACGGCCACGTCTTCCAGCGGCTTCTCGACCGGGACACCGAGCCATTCGGTGACCCGCTCTGCCGAGCCTGCGATCGTGAGCGCGGACATCTTGACGTTGCTCTCGTAGGCCTTCGACGGGTGGAGTTCCGGGTCGCCTTCCCACTTGAGCATGTACGGAACCTGGGGATCGGCGATGAGCCCCAGGATGCCGATCTGCTTCCAGACGAGCTCGCGGCCGTCCGGGAACTTGCGGTTGCCGTTGACGGCGGCGCGGCCCAGCCGCTCCTCGAACGGGGCCAGGTCGTCAACCTCGACGCACCAGCCCATCCAGCCGCCGCCTGCTTCGGAGCGGGCACGGACGGCCTGGCCGAAGGGGGCCTTGTCGGATGCCGGGTGGTTCAGGACCTCCACGACCTCGACGTATTTGTGTCCCGCGAGCGGGATGATCATGTTGCGGGTCCCGAATCGGGGGTGTACTCCGCCCTTCACGGCTTCGACGCCGAGGGCAGACGCAATTCGTTCGGTGGTGGCAGCGAGGCCATCTTGTTCACAGGCGTAAGAGACGTGATCCATGCGCATGCCCTCATCTTGGCACTTTGTGATGCGGCTCTCAGCTTAGGCTGGCCTAACCGTGATGGGATGTCATTTTCGGCGAGCGCCGGAGGGGGACTTTTCCGCGTCCTGACGGGGAACCAAGGGCCCCGGCAGGACGCACCGGGCGCCTGGCTTCATCTTCGTCACAAAGCTATCCACGGCCCCGAACCGGTTCCTAGACTGAGGTCAGGTCATGAGTGCCAGCACACAGCCCCGGCTTGCTGGCCGGCAACCCTCGTATCGCGGTGGGGTGCCCCGGGTGAAGACCTGGCCGTCCGGCACCCGCCGGAAGGCAAGCGCGGCGCCAGTGTTAACCGGTCCATGGAGTTCCGGAGCTGGTGTGCCCAGACCCTTAAGGAGTCTCACGATGTCCAATGCCTGGTCCTTCGAAACCCGCCAGATCCACGCCGGACAGGAACCGGACGGCGCCACCGGCGCCCGGGCGCTCCCGATCTACCAGACGACGTCGTTCGTCTTTCCCAGCGCCGAAAGCGCCGCCAACCGCTTCGCCCTCGCCGAACTTGCCCCCATCTACACCCGGATTGGCAACCCCACGCAGGACGCCGTGGAGCAGCGGGTGGCCAGCCTGGAGGGCGGGCTCGCGGCGCTGCTCCTGAGTTCCGGACAGGCCGCGGAGACCTTCGCCATCCTCAATGTCGCCGAGGCCGGCGACCACGTGGTGGCCAGCCCCAGCCTGTACGGCGGCACCTACAACCTGCTGGCGCACACCCTGAAGAAGTTCGGCATCACGCTGACGTTCGTGGAGGACCCGGATAACCTGGCGCAGTGGCGCGACGCCGTGCAGCCCAACACCAAGCTGTTCTTTGGCGAAGTGGTCTCCAACCCGCGCCAGGACGTCCTGGATATTGAGGGCATCTCAAAGGTTGCGCACGAGGCCGGTGTCCCGCTCATCGTGGACAACACCCTCTCCACGCCGTACCTCATCCGTCCCATCGAGTGGGGTGCGGACATCGTGGTGCACTCCGCCACCAAGTACCTCGGCGGCCATGGCGCCGCGATCGCCGGCGTGATCGTGGACTCCGGCAACTTCGACTTCGGCGCGGATCCGGAGCGGTTCCCGGGCTTCAACACCCCGGACCCCACCTACAACGGGCTGGTCTACGCCCGGGACCTGGGCAAGGACGGCGCCCTGGGCGCCAACCTCTCCTACATCCTCAAGGCACGCGTGCAGCTCCTGCGCGACCTCGGCTCGGCAGTCTCGCCCTTCAACGCCTTCCTCATTGCCCAGGGCATCGAGACCCTGAGCCTGCGCGTGGAGCGGCACGTCGCCAACGCCACCAAGGTGGCCGAATGGCTCGAAGCCAGGGACGACGTCGAATCGGTCGCCTACGCGGGGCTGCCGTCGAGCCCCTGGTACGAGCGCGGCCGCAAGTACGGTCCCCGGGGGACCGGCGCCGTCGTGGCCTTCAATATCGGCGGGGGAGCGGAGGCCGGGAAGCGCTTTGTCGATGCCCTGGAGCTGCACTCCCACGTGGCGAACATCGGTGACGTGCGCTCGCTTGTCATCCACCCGGCGTCGACAACGCACAGCCAGCTCTCGGCGGAACAGCAGGCCGTTGCGGGCGTGAACCCGGGCCTCGTGCGTCTCTCCGTGGGCCTGGAACACATCGACGACATCCTCGCGGACCTCGAAGCCGGATTCCGGGCGGCCAAGAACGCCTGAGACACGTTAACGCCGAATTTCCCCACCTTTGCGGGCATGACGCCGGGAATCGCCGAGACTTCGGGGCGGCCCGCCGGACACGGCCTTCGAAGGTGGGGAAACTGCGGTGCTGGCGCGTACGGCTGTCACATGGAAGTCACAATCTTCGCCATTCCGCCGCCGTGTTTCGTAGACTCAGTGCAGGTCATGAGTGCCAGCGACAGCCCCGGCTTGCTGGCCGGCAACCCTCCTTTTGCGGCGGGGTGCCCCGGGTGAAGACCTGGCCTGCCGGTCAGCTGACGGTGGGCAAGCGCGAAGTTAGGTCCTCACATGACGATTGCCGTCACCCGCCAGGGTGCACCCGTAAACACGACCTCCCACCCCCAGGCAGCCCCTGTCTCCGAAGGCGCTGTCCTGGATGGAACAGTCCAGTACCTCCCGATCGGCGACCTGGACCTCGAATCCGGCGCCCGGTTGCCGGACGTCACCCTCGCCTATGAGACCTGGGGGACCCTCAACCCGGACGGCTCCAATGCGGTGCTGATCGAACACGCCCTGACCGGGGACACCCACGTCACCCGGGGCGCCGGCGAGGAACCGGGCTGGTGGGAGCAGCTCGCCGGCCCCGGTGCCCCCGTGGACACGGACAAGTACTTCGTTGTCTCGATCAACATCCTTGGCGGCTGCTACGGCTCGACGGGACCCTCGACGCCGGCACCGGACGGCCGGCCCTGGGGCTCCCGTTTCCCGTTGGTCACCCTGCGGGACACGACGGCGGCCGAGGCCAGGCTGGCAGACGCGCTGGGCATCCGGAGCTGGTACGCCGTGCTTGGCGGTTCGCTGGGCGGAGCGCGTGCCCTGGAGTGGGCCGTCAGCTACCCGGACCGGGTCCGGCGCTGCGGCGTGTTTTCGGTGGGGGCCAGCAGCACCGCGGAACAGATTGCCTTCGCCCAGGCCCAGACGCTTGCCATCCGGCAAGACCCCAATTTCAACGGCGGCGACTACTACGGGGGCCCGCAGCCGGAAGCAGGCCTGGCGCTGGCCCGGCGGATCGCGCACATCACCTACCGCTCCGCCGCGGAGCTGGACGGACGGTTCGGCCGGAAGGCCCAGGACCCGGAGGCACCGCTGGAAGCCGGTTCGCTCGCCGGGCGCGGGCGCTACCAGGTGGAGAGCTACCTTGACCACCAGGGCAACAAGCTCGTCCGCCGCTTCGACGCGAACAGCTACATCGCCATCACCGAAGCGCTGATGAGCCACGACATCAGCCGGGGCCGCGGCGCCCTCGCGGACGCCCTGGCTCCGGCCACGGCGGAATTCCTGCTGGCAGCCGTCGACTCGGACCGGCTCTACTTCCCGGCCCAGACCCGCGCGCTTGCGGCCGCCCTGCCGGGCGAGGTTGCCGTGCACACCATCGAGGCGCCGATCGGGCACGACGGCTTCCTGACGGAGATCGGCCAGCTCACCAACCAGCTCCGGCAGCACTTCTTCGGCTAGGCGGGCGGCGGGCCTTTGCGTGACCGGCCGGCAGAACAGCGTCGGGCCCGGACTTCCACTGACGCGAGTCCGCCGGTAGGCTCACGGCGCATGATCACCATCGATGAACAGGGACGTCCGGAACCTCCCCTTGCGGCCGATGAGGCCGCCACACTCCTGGGTTTCCTCGACTACCAGCGGGCCACCCTGGAGTGGAAGTGCGCCGGCCTTGATGCCGCCGCCCTGGGCGCGAAGACCGCCGTCTCCACCTTGACCCTGGGCGGGCTGCTGAAGCATATGACCTATGTGGAGGACAGCTGGTTCTCCCACTCGTTGCATGGGCAGGACCGGCAGCCGCCGTGGAACGCGGTGGATTGGAAGGCGCAGCCCGACTGGGAGTTTGACTCCGCCGCCGAGGACTCCGCCGACGACCTCCGCGGACGCTGGCAGGACGCCGTCGAGCGCTCGCGCTCCCTCGTGGCCGAGACCCTGGCCGGGAGAGGTCTGGACTCGCTGGCCAGGCGTGCATGGTCCGACGGCGGGGTGCCAAGCCTGCGCTGGATTATGTGCCACATGATCGAGGAGTACGCCCGGCACAACGGCCATGCCGATCTCCTGCGCGAATCAGTGGACGGAAGCGTCGGGGAATGAGCCCGGTTGTGCATTTTTGCAGATGCGCTCTGCACTAATGGCCGTTGAGGCCCGGGGCTTGAGCGTCCATACTCGTTGAGAATGATGCCCGTGTCACACATCACAGGTATCCATTGCCCAGAGGTCCATAGGGTGTCGACGGAGACGCCAAAGGAGTCGAAATGAGTACGCAAAACGCTGCCGCCAGGCGGCCGGAAGAGGAAGACGTCAAAGCGTCAGGCCTCAAGAAAGTAGTAACGGCCTCCATGGCCGGCACCGTTGTCGAGTGGTATGAGTTCTTCCTCTACGCCTCCGCGGCGACCCTCGTCTTCGGCAAGATCTTCTTCCCGAATTCGGGCACGGAGCTGGACGGCATCATCGCCGCGTTCCTGACCTACGCTGTCGGCTTCATCGCCCGCCCGATCGGCGGCATCGTCTTCGGCCACTTCGGCGACAAGTTCGGCCGCAAGCAGCTGCTCCAGCTCAGCATCATCCTGGTGGGTGTCTCCACGTTCCTGATGGGCTGCCTGCCCACCTTCCAGCAGATCGGCTACTGGGCTCCGGCCCTCCTGGTCTTCCTGCGCTTCGCCCAGGGCTTCGCCGTCGGCGGCGAGTGGGGCGGCGCTGTCCTGCTCGTGGCCGAGCACAGCCCCAGCAAGTCCCGCGGTTTCTGGGCCGCGTGGCCGCAGTCGGCCGTTCCGCTGGGCAACCTGCTCGCCACCGGTGTGCTGTTCACTCTGTCCGCCACCCTGTCTTCCGCCGATTTCCTCAGCTGGGGCTGGCGTGTGGCCTTCTGGCTCTCCGCCGTGATCGTGCTGGTGGGCTACTACATCCGGACCAAGGTCACTGACGCCCCCATCTTCCTGGAGGCCCAGAAGGAAGTCACCGTTGAGAAGAAGGGCTACGGCGTCGGCGAAGTATTCCGCCGCTACCCCCGTGGCGTCTTCACCGCGATGGGCCTGCGCTTCGCGGAGAACATCCTCTACTACCTCGTGGTCACGTTCTCCATTACGTACCTGAAGGTCATTGTGCAGACGGATACCTCCCGCATCCTCCTCCTGCTGCTGGTGGCGCACTTCATCCACTTCGCCGTGATCCCCATGGTAGGCAAGCTCTCCGACAACGTCGGCCGCAAGCCGGTCTACATGGCCGGCGCTGTCCTCGGCGGCACCTGGGGCTTCTTCGCCTTCCCGATGATGGACACCAAGAACGACCTCGTCATCCTCGCGGCGATCACCATCGGTCTGCTGTTCCACTCGCTCATGTACGCCGGCCAGCCGGCCATCATGGCTGAAATGTTCCCGACCCGGATGCGCTACTCCGGCGTCTCGCTGGGCTACCAGGTCACCTCGATCGTGGCTGGTTCGATGGCCCCGATCATCGCTGTCGCCCTGCTGAGCCAGTACAAGTCCTCCGTCCCGGTGGCCATCTATCTCCTCGGCGCCTGTGTGGTCACGATGGTGGCCGTGTTCTTCCTCAAGGAAACCCGCGGCATCTCCCTGCACGACGTCGACGCCGCCGATGCCCAGGGCACCGCGGACCTGCTTGCCGCTTCCAAGAAGTAGGCACGTGTAACGACGAATCAGCGGCAACAGCCCGGGCCCCGCACTGCGGGACCCGGGCTGTTGCCGCTGTGCTGTCCGGGCTGCTGGCCGCTCCTGCGGCAGGGACCCAGCACTGCGCTAGGCTCCGGTTATGCCAATCATCAACAGGTCGCTCGATGCTGCGGACAGGCGGTTGACCCACAACTGGTCCATGGCCGCGCCCCCGGAGCGCATCTGGTGGGGGCTCACCGACCCTGAGGCGTTGCCTCGCTGGCTGGGTCAGCTGACTTCTGGGAGCTTCATCGTCGGTAACGCCATCACGATTCAGCATGCCGAAGGCTATTTCTGCAGCAGCCGTATTCAGGAGTGTGAACCGGAGCGGATTCTTGGCATGACGTGGGAGTTCCCAGACGAACCACTCTCGCGAGTGAGGATTGTGCTCACCCCCGCCGGTGGGCCAACACACTTGGCGTTGCAGCACGAAGGGCTCGGAAACCAGGCCGCCGACTACCTGCCTGGCTGGCACACACACCTTCTTTACCTTGAAGCGCTGCTCTTGGGTCAGCCCCGCTCCATGGCCGACTTCTGGACCACCTATGATGGACTAGCCGACTCCTGAATCTCCGGATCGGGGCGCCTCCGCGACGGCTCAGCCTGCCAGGACTGCCTGGCGGGTGGAAATCTCGGTCCGGATGGTTTCGAGCACGGCCTGGACGGGGGCCGAGCGCAGTGATTCCGCGCGTGCCACCGCCCAGATGGGCAGCTGCCGTTGGAAGTCGTCCGGCAGTACCGGCAGGAACACGGGGTCACCGGCCACCAGGAAATTGGGCAGCAGGCCGATCCCGGCTCCCCGCCGGACGGCCTCCAGTTGGGCAAAGATGCTGGTGGCCTGGAAGCTGGACCGCGGGACGGGAAGCTGGGTGGAACGGTGGCCCAGTTCCGCGACCTGCAGCGCCGACTCCACGTAGGAGACAAAACCATGCTGCCGGACGTCGTCGAGCGTCTCCGGCAGTCCGTGTTCCCGGGTGTACTGCGGGCTCGCATAGAGCCGCAGGAAATAGTTGGACAGGAAAATCGTCTGCGCATTGCTGACGTCCAGGTTGCCCACCACCACTTCGAGGTCCACGCCGGAGCGGTTCTGGCTGACCTTGCGGGTGGCGCTGAGCATTTCGACGTTGAGCATCGGGTGCTGCCGCTGCAGCCGCACGAGGGCCGGCGCAACGAACCCGGCGCCGAAGCCGTCGGGGGTGCTGATGCGGACCAGGCCCGAGAGTGCATCTTCGGACTGCGCGATCCGGTTGCTCAGCGCGCCGAGGGTTCCCTCGATCGCCTCGGCGGCGGCCACTGCCTCGTTGCCGAGATCGGTGAGTTCCCAACCGTGAGGGCTCCGCTCCAGGGTGCGTCCGCCCAATTGTTTGTCCAGGGCCAGGATCCGCCGGGAGATGGTGGTGTGAGTGGTGCCGAGGGTCTCGGCCACCGCATTGAACCTGCCCAGCCGGGCGACGGTCAGCAGGATCAGCAGATCATCCGGACTCGGAAGCCGCCTCACGTCCACAAGAACTCCTCTGGATCCAGGTATGTGCATCCATGCACATACCATCTGTAAATTTTTCCCTTGATTGCACTGTAACAGGGTGTGATGCTTGACACGGACGATCCGGCGGACAGCCGGAGCACACGCACCGCGCACCGCAAACAGCGCAGCAAAGACGCACCGCACGACGCAAAGCAAAGGAGCTTATGCCATGGCAGTAATCGCTTGGATCGGACTGGGGAACATGGGCGGGTCCATGTCGGTGAATCTCGCCAAGGCAGGCCACGACGTCCGCGGATTCGACCTCAACGCGGAGGCCGTCGCCGCCGCGGAGGCAGGCGGCGTGAAGCCTGCCGGAAGCATCGCCGACGCCGTGGACGGGGCCGACGTCGTCTTCACCATGCTCCCGAAGGGCGAGCACGCCCGCGCCGTTTACCTTGGCGACGACGGCGTCTTGGCCCACGCCGACACGCGCACGCTGCTGGTGGACTCCTCCACGATCGACATCGCCTCAGCCCAGGCCCTGCACGACGCCGCGGCGGCCGCCGGCTTCCGCTTCGTCGACGCCCCGGTGTCCGGCGGCATGAGCGGCGCGAAGGCCGCCACCCTGACGTTCATGATCGGCGGCGAGGCCGGCGCCGTGGCCGAGGCCACCGAATACATCAAGCCGATGGCCGCCAACATCATCCCGACCGGCGGCGCCACTACCGGCCAGGCCGCGAAGATCTGCAACAACCTCATGCTCTTCATCAACCTCGCCTCCACCGCGGAAGGCGCTGTCCTGGCCGACCGGCTCGGGCTGGACAAGCAGGTCTTCTGGGACATCGCTTCGGTCTCCTCCGGCGACAGCTGGGCGCTGCGCACGTGGTACCCGGTCGCCGGCGTGGTTCCCACCGCGGCCTCCAACAATGATTTCGCCCCGACGTTCACCACCGAGCTGGCGAACAAGGACATCGGACTCGCCATCAGCGCCGCACGGGACACCGGCACCCCGCTGGAAATCGGCGAGCACGTCCAGCAGCTTTTCCAGCGCCTCATCGACTCCGGCCAGTCCGGCATGGACTGCTCCGCGATCGTCAAGCTGGTGGACGGCTCCCTCGACGCCGCCAAATAGCCGCCCCTGCCAGTTCCCCCGCAAAGCGGCCCCGCCGCGGCCCCGTACACAGCACCACGAAAGAGACATACCCCATGGAACGCATTCCGCACTTCATCAACGGCGCCCTGATTTCCGACGCCGAGCGCTACGGGCCGGTCTTCAACCCGGCCACCGGAGAGCAGGAGAAAGAGGTGGCGCTGGCCTCCGCCGCCCGCGTCGAGGAGGCTATCCAGGCCGCCCGCGCCGCCCTGCCCGGCTGGCGCGCCACCAGCCTCGCCAAGCGCACCAACATCTTCTTCAAGGTCCGCGAACTGCTGATGCAGCGCCGGCCCGAGCTGGCGGCCCTGCTGACCAGCGAACACGGCAAGGTCCTCTCCGACGCCGAGGGCGAGATCACCCGCGGCCTGGAGAACATTGAGTTCGCCACCGGACTGTCCCACATGCTCAAAGGTGAGCGCTCCGAGCAGGTGGCCGGCGGCGTCGACGTCCACTCGGTGCGCCAGCCCGTGGGTGTGGTCGCCTGCATCACGCCGTTCAACTTCCCGGCCATGGTGCCGCTCTGGATGATCGGCAGCGCCCTGGCCTGCGGCAACACCGTGCTGCTCAAGCCCAGCGAAAAGGACCCGTCCTCGGCCATCTTCATCGCGGAGGTCTTCGCCGAGGCCGGCCTGCCCGCCGGTGTGCTCAACGTGGTCCACGGCGACAAGGAGGCCGTGGACGTCCTGCTGGAGCACCCCGACGTCAAGGCCATCAGCTTCGTCGGCTCGACGCCGATTGCCCAGTCCATCTACAAGCGCGCCGCCGACCACGGCAAGCGCGTGCAGGCCCTGGGCGGGGCGAAGAACCACATGGTGGTCCTGCCGGATGCGGACCTGAACATGGCCGCCGACGCAGCCGTCTCGGCAGCCTACGGCTCCGCGGGCGAGCGCTGCATGGCGGTCAGCGTCCTGGTGGCCGTCGGCAACATCGCCGATGAGCTGGTCGAGGCGATCAGCACCCGCATGGCCACGCTCAAGATCGGCCCCGGCACCGACCCGGCATCACAGATGGGCCCGCTCATCACCGCCGAGCACCGCGACAAGGTGGCCTCCTACGTCGCCGGCGCGGCCCAGGAAGGCGCCACCGTGGTGGTGGACGGCCGGGACCAGGCCTTCGACTCCAACGGCTTCTTCATCGGCGTCAGCCTGGTTGACCACGTCAAGCCCGGCATGAAGGTCTACGACGACGAGATCTTCGGCCCGGTCCTGTCCGTGGTCCGCGTCGAGACCTACGCCGACGCCGTCAAGCTCGTCAACGACAACGAGTTCGGCAACGGCGTGGCGATCTTCACCCGCGACGGCGGCGCCGCGCGGCAGTTCGAGTTCGACGTCGAGGCCGGCATGGTGGGCGTCAACGTGCCGATCCCCGTCCCGGTCGGCACGTTCTCCTTCGGCGGCTGGAAGAATTCGCTCTTTGGTGACACCCACATGTACGGCCCGGAGAGCATCCGCTTCTATACCCGCGGCAAGGTGGTCACTACCCGCTGGCCGGACCCGTCCACCTCCGTGATCGACCTCGGCTTCCCCCAGGTCGACTGACGCCTGCCCCGACGAAAGGGGGCCCTGCAGCACTGCTGCAGGGCCCCCTTTCGTCGGCCTTGTTGGTGTGGCGCCGGTTAGCCCTTCATGATCTCCGCGCGCTGGGCCATGTAGTCCTCCATGGTGAGGTCGCCGTCGCTGTAGCGCTGGTCCAGTTCCGCGAGCTTGCGCGCCCGGAATCCCTGCGGCGCCGTCGGTGACGGCGGCGGGGGCACGGCGGGGCCGGGCTGGTTGGCCGGGTAGTCGGGGCTGTCCTCGTAGGGGACCGGGGGCTGGTACGCCTGCTGCCCCGGGTACGGCTGGCCCGAATTCTGCTGGCCCGGGTACGGCTGCCCCGGATTCTGCTGGCCATACGGCTGGTTTGCCGGGGGAGCGGGCTGCCGGGGAGCGCCCAGCTGGCCGAAGGCCCCGTAGTAGTCCCGTTGGGTGAATCCGTCACGCGGCTGCTTGTTCTGCTGGCCGGGGTAGTTTCCGGGAGCATCCCCCGGGAACTGCCCGAACTGGCCAGGGTAGCCGCCCGGCATACCCTGGTCCTGGTTCCGTCCGCGCACCGACTTCTTGTAGTAGCGCATCGCCATCGGGATCAGGAATGACAAAATGATGATCCAAAAGAACAAACTGTTCACAGCACCGGGCCTCTCAGGAAGTGTCCTTCCAGCTTAACGCCCGCGGCCATCCGTCAGTGCCCGCGCGGCCGTGCCCGGCTGCCTCGCGGCCGGGGCAGCTTAGAACTCAGGGCAGGGGTCAGGAGCGCACTGGCTCTTCGGCGCCGGGCGGACCCTCGCCCGAGCCGAGCGGCATCCCGGGGCCGAAGACCGGCCCGGGGAGCGGACGTTTGGCCGTGATGCCGTCGCCGGAGGAGCGGTGCCGGAGCCGGCGGACCACCCACGGCACAAAGTACTCGCGGGCCCAGACCAGATCGCCGGAGCGCGCCTGCCGCCAGCTTTGCTGCGGGAGGGGCTTGGGGGAGAGCGGCTCCAGGGTGTGCTCGACGTTGAGGGAATCCAAGACCATGGCCGCGATGGTGTGATGGCCCAACGGGGAGAAGTGCAGGCGGTCCACGTCCCACATCTGCGGATCGTTCAGCTGCCGCAGGGACCACATGTCCGCGATGACGGCGTCGTGCCGCGCCGCGACGGTGCGGAGGTTCTCGTTGTAGATCGCCACCTTGCTGCGCACCCGCCCCAGCACGGATGAACCGGTGTCGGGGCCGTTGAACAGCACCACCGTGGCGCCGGCCAGGGTGAGGATCTGCACCACCGAGTCCAGCTTTTCCGCCAGGGCATCTGGATCGCCACCGGGACGGATCAGGTCGTTCCCGCCGGCGGAGAGCGTCACGAGGTCGGGCCGGAGGGACAGGCAGTGCGCAAGCTGCTGGTCCACGATCTGTTGCAGGAGCCGGCCGCGGACGGCCAGGTTGGCGTAGGCGAAGCCTTCGTGGCCGCGGCTGAGCTCCTCGGCCACACGGTCTGCCCAGCCCCGGTGGCCCCCCGGACTGGCCGGCTCGGGATCACCGATGCCTTCCGTGAAGGAATCCCCCATGGCCACGTAGCGGGTCCAGGGGTGGGTCACGGCATTGTCTGGAGTGTTCTCCATGGCTTCGGTTTCGCTCACCTTCATATGGTGCACTGTTCCTGCAAAGCTACGCCACCGTAGGTTGTTACCAACGGGTAACTGTAAGAATGGAGCCATGACTCACGCCGCTGCCTTCCCCGCCCCCGTTGTCCTATGGTCGAAGCCCGAAGAGGAGCGCGCCGGAAAACCGCTCCTGGTCCTGCTGCACGGCTACGGAGCCAACGAAGAGGATCTCCTGAGCCTGGCGGACCTGCTGCCGCAGGAATTCGTGGTGGCCTCGGTGCGCGCTCCGATGGTGTCCGGGGCCGGCTTCACGTGGTTCCCGCTGACCGCCTCGATCGACTACTCCCTCGACGCGGTCAACGATGCCGCCTCATACGTGGAGAACTGGCTCGATACCGTCCGGCCCAACCACCCTTCCGTGACGCTGCTGGGCTTTTCCATGGGGATGGCCTTGGCCACCACGCTGCTGCGGCGCCGGCCCGCCGACTACGCCGCCGTCGTCGGGCTGTCCGGTTTTGCCGTCGACGCCGACGGTGACCCCGCCTTCCGCGACGCGGAACTGGACGGGACGGTGCCGATGTTCTGGGGCCGCGACCAGCAGGACCCGGTGATCACGCCGGACAAGGTCGAGTTCACCATGGGCTGGGTGCGCAAGCACGTGAAGCTCACCAAGGTGCTTTACACCGGGATGTGGCACGGCATCAACCAGCAGGAAATCGGACACGTTTCCGAGTTCCTCACGCACGGGGTGCTGAACAAGTAGGCCCACGAGGCGAGTAAACCTCACGACGGTGGGCGGGTTGCCGCCCGTCGTCCGGCGCCCTGCCCCGGTGCCGGGGCTAGGCTCCGGCGGGAGTGCTGATCCGCACGGTCCGGCCGTTGACGGTGACCGTGTCGCCGTGGTGGAGCTGGCGGCCGCGGCGTTCGTCGATCTCACCGTTGACCTTGACGAGCCCGGCTTTGATCAGCTCCGCCGCCTCCACTCCGTCCTCCACCAGGCTGGCGAGCTTCAGTAGCTGGCCGAGCCGGATCATGTCGTCGCGGATGGGGATTTCTTCAATTTCCGGGTTGCTCATACAAGCAATGATGCCTGACGTAAGGTGACAGCAATGACCCACACTCCCCGGCTTCCGTTCCTCGCGGGGCTGCCCCTCGCGGTGGCGGCGGGGCTGCTAATGCCTGTCCAGGGCAGGATCAACGGCGCCCTCGGGGCGGCGCTCGCTGACGGGATCGCCGCAGCGGTGGTGAGTTTCACCATCGGGCTGGCCCTGATGATTGTGATCTCGCTCGCGCTGCCACGCGGCCGGGCCGGGCTGCGGGGCATCCTCCCGGCCGTCCGGGAGCGCAAGTTCCCGCCCTACTACCTCCTGGCCGGTTGTATCGGCGGGTTCTTCGTCTTTGCGCAGTCCTTCACCGTGGGCCTGTTGGGGGTCGCCCTGTTTACCGTCGCCACCGTGACCGGGCAGACCCTGAGCGGGCTGCTCGTGGACAGGATGGGGATCGGCCCGGCCGGCAAGAGATCCATCACCGGGATCCGGGTGATCGGCAGCATCCTGACCGTCGCCGCCGTCGCCTGGGCCGTCTCGCCGCGGTTCTCCGGCGCCGGGCCGGGCCCCGGGGAACTGCTGGTTCCGGTGCTCCTTCCGGTGCTGGCCGGGTTTCTCATGAGCTTCCAGCAGGCCATGAACGGCACGGCCGCGGTGCATTACGGCACGCCCATTGCGGCGACCCTGATGAATTTCATCGCGGGGTCGGTCATGCTGTGGGCCGCCTGGCTGATCAAGACGGCCGTTACGGGACCGGGCAACGCGCTGCCGGGGGAGTGGTGGTATTACCTGGGCGGGCCCCTGGGGTGTGTGTTTATCGGGGTCGGGGCACTGCTGGTCCGCAGCCTGGGCGTGCTGGTGACGGGACTCGGCATGATCGCCGGCCAGCTGCTGGGCTCCCTGGGGCTGGACCTTGCCTTCCCGGCGCCCGGCACCGTGGTGGCGCTGCCCACCGTGCTCGGAACCCTGCTGACGCTCGCCGCGATCGTGCTCGCGAGCCTGCCCTGGCCCAAAGGTGCGCTTGGGCGGTGACGCTGGAGCGGCAACCCGCACGACGCCGGGCGGCCGTCCTGACGCTGACGGACCGGTAACTGGCGGCGCCCGGAGCCGGCAGGCCGGTAGGCTAGGAGGCGCAGCTTCCTGCGCCGCCATCATTCAGTACCGCACCTTGTTGTGTGTGCTGTTGGGCGGACAAGTTTTGCGTTTTTGTAGTGCCCCGTCCGGCAACCAGCCGGGGTCCCGGGGCTGAGACCGCGGACCGCACCCAGCGGCCCTGTAGAAAGTGGAGTTCCCATGGCAGCAAAATCCGTCCTCGACCAGATCATTTCCCTCGCCAAGCGCCGGGGTTTCGTATTCCAGGCCGGTGAAATCTATGGTGGCTCGCGTTCTGCCTGGGACTACGGGCCCCTCGGTGCCGAGCTGAAGGAAAACATCAAGCGCCAGTGGTGGCAGTCCGTGGTCCGCGGCCGCGAGGACGTCGTCGGCCTCGACTCCTCGGTCATCCTGCCCCGCCAGGTCTGGGAGGCGTCCGGCCACGTCGACGTGTTCTCCGACCCGCTGGTGGAGTGCCTCTCCTGCCACAAGCGCTACCGCGCAGACCACCTCGAGGAAGAATACGAGGAGAAGAAGGGCCGGCCGGCCGAGAACGGCCTCAAAGACATCGCCTGCGCCAACTGCGGCACCCGCGGCGAGTGGACCGAACCCCAGGAATTCTCCGGCCTTCTCAAGACCTACCTCGGCCCGGTGGCCAGCGAAGAGGGCCTGCACTACCTGCGCCCCGAAACGGCCCAAGGCATCTTCGTCAACTTCAGCAACGTCCTCACCACCTCCCGCAAGAAGCCCCCGTTCGGCATCGGCCAGATCGGCAAGTCCTTCCGCAACGAGATCACCCCGGGCAACTTCATTTTCCGCACGCGTGAGTTCGAGCAGATGGAGATGGAATTCTTCGTCGAGCCCGGCACGGACGAGCAGTGGCACCAGTACTGGATGAAGGAACGCATGTCCTGGTACACCGGCCTCGGCATCAGGGAAGACAACCTGCGCTTCTTCGAGCACCCGCTGGAGAAGCTCAGCCACTACTCCAAGGGCACCACGGACATCGAATACCGCTTCGGGTTCCACGGCTCGGAGTGGGGCGAGCTCGAGGGCATCGCCAACCGCACGGACTTTGACCTCTCCACGCACGCCAAGGCGTCCGGCCAGGACCTGAGTTACTTCAACCAGGCCACCAACGAGCGCTACACCCCGTACGTGATCGAGCCCGCGGCCGGCCTCACCCGGTCCTTCATGGCGTTCATGATCGATGCGTACACCGAGGACGAGGCACCCAACGCCAAGGGAGGCGTCGACATCCGCACCGTGCTCAAGCTCGATCCGCGCCTGGCCCCGGTCAAGGCGGCCGTGCTGCCGCTGAGCCGCAACGAGGACCTGTCCCCGAAGGCCAAGGACCTCGCCGCCCAGCTGCGCAAGAGCTGGAACATCGAGTTCGACGACGCCGGCGCCATCGGCCGCCGCTACCGCCGCCAGGACGAGATCGGCACCCCGTTCTGCATCACCGTGGACTTCGAGACGCTGGACGACCAGGCCGTCACCATCCGCGAACGCGACACCATGAGCCAGGAACGCGTCTCCCTGGACAAGGTGGAGGGCTACCTGGCCGCACGGCTGATCGGCGCCTGATCATGGCGATTGCATACCGTGAATGGCGCGACGGCGATGACCTCGCCCTCCTGGAAATCTGGGGCGGGCCCGAAACCGAACAGGCCCGGCAGTTCCGCGGCACCCTGGCACCCTCGGGCAACTCGCCGTGGCGCCGGTGCATCGTCGCCGAGGACATTGTCGACGGTGTGGCCATCCCGGTTGCGGCCGGTGTGGTCCACGAGGCCTCGCTGCACCCGGAACGGCTCTGGGCCTACATCGAGGTGGATCGGCACCACCGCCGCACCGGCGTCGGCTCCACCCTGCTGACCATGCTGCGGCACGAAGCCGCACAGTCGCCGTCGGGCATCTCCCGGCTCCGGACCAAGGTGGAACCGGGCACCCCCGGCGCGGCCTTCGCGGAAGCCGCCGGCCTCGCCCCGATCCAGCGGTCCCGGCTGGTCGTCGTGGAGCCGGGGGCGCTCCGGCTGCCCGTCTTCGGTGACGGTTCCGAGGCCGCCGCCTCCGAGCAGGTCGAGGACCTGGCCACCGGCTCGGTGGAGCTCAGCGACGTTGTGGGCCGGTACTACACGGCTGTTCACGGCTGGGACAGCCCCGGCGACCTCAGCATCGCGACGGTCCAGCGGTTGTTCCTGGACGAGCTCAGCGGAGCCCACGGCGCAATTGTGCTCCGGGCGCCGAAGGCCAGCGCGTTCGGCCAGGGCGTGGAGCCCAGCAGGAAGGGCCGGCTCGAAGCCTTCGCCATCAGCTACGCCGAGCTCGCTGCGGCAGACAACGCGGCGGGGGCCCATGGGGAGGGCGGGACGCCCGCGTCCGGCCAGCCGACCGACGTGTTCCTGGGCCACGATCCGAAACTCACCGCGGACGAGGCACAGGCCGCCGTCCGGGACTTGCTGGCGCTGATTGCGTTCCAGCACCCCGTGATGCTGGAACTGGACGACTCGATGGAGGCGCTGCGCGCCGTCGTCGAGCCCCTGCTGGAGACCGGCAAGGCCCGTGTCCGGGGCGCCGAAACGCTCGTAGTTTCGGACCCCGCCTAGGACTTAACCCAGCTGACCCGCAGTAGTGGAACTACTGCGGGTCAGCTGCGTTTAAGGTCGGTGGCGTTTGGGGCAGGGTGGCTACTTGCCCGGCGGCATCACCGGCGGAACGAAGTCGAAGGTCATGCCCAGGAGCCAGACGAGCAGCAGCACCACCGGCAGGTGGAAGACGAACTGCAGGAACGTGAAGCCGACCAGGTCGCGGGCCCGCAGCCGCAGCACCGCCAGCAGCGGCAGCATAAAGAACGGGTTGATCAGGTTCGGCAGGGCCTCGGCGATGTTGTAGATCTGCACCGTCCAGCCGAGGTTCATCTGCACATCCGTGGCGGACTGCATCACATACGGCGCCTCCACGAGCCACTTGCCGCCGCCCGAGGGGACCAGCAGGCCCAGCAGCGCCGTGTACAGCGCAATCACGACGGCGAAGCCGCCGCCGCTGCCGATTCCCGAGAAGAACTCGGCCAAATGCGCGGAGATGGTCATGCCGCCGTGGCCGGTGGCCTTGGTCAGGATCGCGGCCATCGCGGCGTAGAGCGGGAACTGGACCAGGATGCCGGCTGTCGCGGGGACCGCCTTGGTGACGGCCTGGAGGAAGTTCCGCGGGGTGCCGTGCAGCACCAGGCCCAGGATCAGGAAGACCAGCAAATAGCCGTTGAGGCTGCTCACCACGGTCAGGAAGGGCTTCGTCAGGAACTGCGAGACCAGCCATCCGAGCGTCAGGACCCCGGCCAGGACGGGCAGGAGCTTGCTGTATTCGAGCCATTCGCCCGGGCGGGAGCGCGGCGCCGGTTCGCTGGGTTCGTCGTCGAGGTCGACGCCCAGATCCGCCGCAGTGCGGATGGCCCCGCCCTGCGGCGCGGAAAAGTGCGCGATCACCGTGGTGAGCGCCATCAGGATGGCCAGGGTCAGCAGCGACTGCCACGTGAAGATGGTGGTGCCGAAGTCCAGGATGCCGGTGATCTTCAGCAGGGCCGGCGGCAGCGAGGCCTCGGTGGCCTGCAGCTGCGCCGCGGAGGAGGACAGGCCCAGCGCCCAGACGGCACCAAGGCCCATGAACGCTGCGGCGCCCAGGGCGCGGTAGTCCACGGTCAGGTCCCTGCGGCGCGCGATGGCACGGGCCAGCAGGCCGCCGAAGATCAGGCTGAGTCCCCAGTTGAGGACGGACACGGACATGGACATCAGCGCCACGAAGCTCACGGCGGTGCGTGCGGTGGCAGGAACCAGGGCCAGCCGGTTGATCAGCTTCGCTACGGGCGGGGAGGTTGCCACGACATAGCCGGTCAGCACCACCATGGCCATCTGCAGGGTGAAGGCGGTGAGGTCCCAGAAGCCGTTGCCGAAGGAATCGGCGATCGACTGGGGCGAGGCGCCGATGGCCAGGGCGGCCAGGGCGATGATCATGACGCCGGCCAGGGCGAAGACGTACGCGTCGGGGAACCACTTCTCGGTCCACGCCGCCATCCGTTGGGCTATTCGGGCGAGACCGCGTTCTTCGCCGATGCCGCTTTTCGTCAGGACTGTGTTTGCCACAGAGGAGTACCTCTCCATTGAGTGCGATTTTGTACCCCATGGAGTTTAGTCAAGACGATCGCGGAAACCGGGCTTATCGGCGCCGGCCCCCTGCGCGCCGCGGACCCTCGGCCTGGTCCAGGCGCTGCCGTTCCTCGTCGCTGGGCGCCCCGCCGCCCAGTTCCGCCGGCATCCACCACGCGCCCGGAGCCGGTTTCAAGGGGAAGTCCGCGATGCAGGCATCGATTCCGGCCTGGAGGGTTGCGCGCAGCGCCTCCGTGGCCGCCACGGCGTCCCGGGACGGGGCCATGATTACCGGTTCAAGGGTCACCGGTTCGCCGACATGGATCCGCACCGGGGCACGCCAGGCGCGGGCGGGGGAGAATCCGTGGCGGCGGGTCATCAGCCGGTGCGCGCCCCAGACGGAGACCGGAATGACCGGCACCCCGGCTTCTGCCGCCATCCGCACGGCTCCGGTCTTGCATTCGCGCACACGGAAACTGCGGCTGACACCGGCTTCTGGCAGGATCGCGATGTACTCGCCCGCCCGGAGCCGGGCGACGGCGGCGTCGTAGGCGTGGGTTCCGCTCTCATAACCGACCACAACGTGCCCGGCGGCACTGATGGCGGGCCCGGCAAACCAGTGGTCAGCGGCCCCCTGGGTGACAAGGAAGCGCAACTGGGCCCTGGTGTGCCGCCACAACAGCAATTCGGCGAACGCGAAGTCGAGGTAGCCGAAGTGCGTAATGGCGACGACGGCGCCCCGGCCCGGGACCACCCGGCGGGACGGTCCGTGCGGGGTGTTGCTGTTTGGGTCGCTGCGCGGCTCCGGCGGGGGGAGGTGCTCCTGTCCGGTCACAATGACGCGGATCCGGAACAGCCAGCGCAGCGCCAGGCCGGTGCGGACAATGAACCGGTAGAAGCGGTCGCTGGGCCGGGGGCGCCAGGGCATGTCAGCGCCCGCCCGGCTTCTGTTGGTCGGGCTGGGGTCCGCCCGGCCGGTGCCCGCCGCTGCGCGGCCGGCGCGGCGGCAGCGGCAGGAAACCCGAAGTGGATTCCACGTACTCCTTATAGCCGGGGCGGGCGGACATGGCCTTCTCGGTGAGGGGCTTGCCGGATTTGCCGGCGAGCAACCAGATCATCAGCGCGGGGGAGAGGACAGTCAGCACGCCCGGCCAGGAATCAGCGGCCACCAGGAATATCCCGGCCCAGACGGCGGCGTCGCCGAAGTAGTTCGGGTGGCGCGTGTAACGCCAGAGCCCGGTGTCGAGCACAGTTCCGCGCCTCGACGGATCGGCCTTGAACTGCGACAGTTGCCAGTCACCGACCGTCTCGAAGACAAAACCGACTACCCAGAGCACCACGCCCAGCCAGGCCAGCCAGCCGAGGTCTCCGGTGCTGAGCATTCCCACCTGGACCGTGAGCGAGACGAAGAACAGGATCACGCCCTGCGGCAGGTAGACCTTGCGCAGTGCGTAGACGTTGCGGGACCCCGGGGCGGAGGAGAGCATGTCCACGTACCGGGGGTCCTCGTGACCGCCCCGGGCCCGGAGGCCGATGTGGAGGGCCAAGCGGATGCCCCACACCGCCACGAGCGCCAGCAGCAGCAGGCGGCGGGCGCCGTCGCCGTGTCCGGCCGAAAGGAACCAGGAGATGGCGGCCGCGACGACGAAGCCGAGCCCCCAGACGGTGTCGATGACGGAATGGCGGCTCTGGCGGACTCCGACGGCGAACGTGACGGCCAGCAGGGCCGCGATCCCGGCCGCAACCCATGGCAGGCTGGCCAGGAAAGCCCCCAGCGGGAAGTCCGGCATCACAGCACCACCGGGAGGCTGGCGCCGGACGCGGGCAGGAGGCTGCGGAACGCGTCGGCGCCGCCGTCGTCGTTCCGGCCTGAACTGCGGGCGAAGGCATCAAGGATGAAGCCGTTCGCGAGTGAATTCCACAGGCCCACCCGCCGGAACATAAAGTGCCCGGCCCCTTTGAGGGCGACGTAGTCCACGGACTCCGCGACGCCGTCGGCCCGGCGGGCGTAGGCGAGCGAGTTCGCGGGGCTGGTCCAGCGGTCCTCGGTGCCATGGACAATCAGAATCCGGCGGCCGGCCACCCGGTTCACCGGGGTTTCGCCGTTGAGCCAGGGCGCGAGGGCGACGACGGCCTCCACTTGCGGGTGGTCCGCGACGCAAAGCGCGGTAAGACCGCCCATCGAGTGGCCGAGGAGATAAATGGGGACGCCGGGGTGTTCGCGGCTGATGTGGGAGAGCGCCCAGCGGGCGTCCTCGACGGGGGACATGTCCTTCCCGTTCCAGCCCCGGTACCGGTTCCGGAGGGTCCAGACCGCCAGCCCGTCGCCGCCGCCCGCACGCCGGAGGGCCCGTGCGAAGGGCAGCATCCGGGCGGGGCTGAGGTGCGTCCCACGGACGGATTCATAGCTGTCCGCGCGGCCGCCGTGCAGGACCAGGGCGACCCCCCGGGTTTCCCCGGCGGCCCCGGCAATGCTCAACACGGCCCTGGCGCCTGCCCCGGCGCCCGGCGCTGCAGGTTCACGGTCGTCTACCTTGCGTTTGGCCACGCTGTGTCCTCCACGTCTCGTCCGTCAATTCCATCATGCTATTGAACATTCGGAGCGGCGCCTCCGGAAGATGGGGCGGCGTAATCGCCGTCGTGCGGTGCTGCCCCTCCGGCCGCGGGCCGGATCCCCTTGACGGTTCCGGGGCGGAGGAGTAAGCCAGTGCTCGTAAACCTCCGGACGTCATGCCGGCTGGGAGCACAGAGATCGCCGTCCGGGTCGGAACCACGACGAAATCGACGGTACAGAAATGAACGGAACGATCTTCGATAGCCTGCGCGAGCAAGTCCGCGGGCAGGTCATCACGCCCGGCGATGCGGACTACGACGCCGCGCGGGCAGTGCACAACGGAATGATCGACAAGCGGCCGGCCGCGGTGGTCCGCGTGTCGCAGGTGGCGGACGTCATCGCCAGTGTCAACTTCGCCCGGGACAACTCCCTGGACCTGGCCGTCCGCGGCGGGGGCCACAGCGCCCCGGGGTTCGGAACCTGGGATGATGCCCTCGTCATCGACTTCGTCAATACCAGGGGCGTCCGGGTCGATCCGGCAAACAGGACGGCACGCTCCGAGGCCGGGGCCACGTGGGCGGACTTCAATCACGCCACGCACGCCTTCGGGCTGGCGACCCCCGGCGGCATCGTCGGCACCACAGGCGTCGCCGGGCTCACCCTCGGCGGAGGGATAGGCTACCTGGCCCGGAAATACGGGCTCAGTTGCGACAACCTCATCTCGGCCGACGTCGTCACCGCGGACGGGAAGTTCCTCACGGCCAGTGAAAGCGAGAACGACGACCTTTTCTGGGCGCTGCGCGGCGGTGGTGGGAATTTCGGCGTCGTGACCTCACTGGAATACCGTCTGCACCCGGTGGACATGGTATACGTCGGTATCGTCGTCTACCCCCTGGAGCACGCCGAAACCGTGTCGAGGTTCTATCGGGACCACCTGGCGTCGGCACCCGAAGAACTGGGAGCCTTTCTGGCGTTCGCCCTGGGCCCGCCGGTGCCGTTCCTGCCCGAGGAGTGGCACGGGAAGCCGGTCTGCATAGTGGTCGGGATGTGGACCGGAGACCAGACCGAGGGTGCGGCCCGCTGGCAGCCATTCCTCGACGTCGCCCCGGTGGCGGGTTCCATGATGGGACCGATGCCCTACCCGGCCCTCAACCAGGCCTTCGATGCCCTGCAGCCCAAGGGAATCCTGAGCTATTGGAAAGCGGACTTCATGACGGATCTCACGGACGCGGCCATCGGAGAGCACATCCGCTACGGGGCAACGATTCCCACCGTCCAAACCGCCGTGCATCTTTACCCCATTGACGGAGCGGTCCAGCGCGTGGGGACGACAGAAACAGCGTTCGCCAACCGTGACGTGAAGTTCGCCCCGGTTATTGCCGCTTTCTGGGACAATCCGGCAGACAATGATGCAAGAGTCAGCTGGGTGCGGGAATACGCGGAGGCGCTCCGCCCCCATTCGGCTCCCGGCGGCTATATCAACTTCATGGACCGCGACGATCTGCCCCGGGTCGCGGAAAACTACGGGCCGAACTACACCCGCCTGCGCGGGATCAAGGCCAAATACGATCCGCAGAACCTCTTCCACGTGAACCAGAACATCTCGCCCGGGTAGCCTTTTGCGGGCATTCCCGGCACATCACGCGTCCTGACGGCGCCCCGAAACCCCGTAAAGTCTTCGGCATGAGGTTGAACTGCTGATGGGCGCCGGACATTCACACGCTCCACAAGGGCAGACGGAACCGACGCCCCGGGCGCTCGCCGCCCGGAAGCGGGCCAACCTCATTCTGGCCGCCATCCTGATCCCGCTGACGCTGCTCACGCTCGTGGCGATGGCGTTGCTGTGGCCCTCGGGCAGCAAAGAGGGGATCACGCTGGCCAGCCCCTACGCGGCCGCACCGGGAGTCACGTTCGACACCGGAAAGATCCAGCGCGTTGTCACCGGCAGCTGCATGGACGCCACCCAGCAGGGACCGGCCGGGGCGGACGCGGCGCCGCAGCAGGGGTCCGAGTGCACTTTTGCGTTCACGGACCCGGACCGGGGCGGCAACCCCGTCAAGGTGGTCATCAACCCCGACGTCGCCAAATCCCACGGCGTGAAGACCGGCGACAACATCCGCTACCTGAATCTCTCCAAGGCCCAGGGCGCCGCCGCGCAGGGCACCCCGGCCTACGTCTTCGTCGACTTCGTCCGGACCCTGCCGATCATTTTCCTCGCGGTACTCTATGCCGTCGTCGTGATCGCCGTCGCGCGCTGGCGCGGGCTGCGCGCGCTGATCGGCCTCGTCGGCGCCTACGGTGTGCTGGTGTCCTTTATGCTCCCGGGACTGGTGGAGGGCAAGCCGCCGCTCCTGCTGGCGCTGGTGGGGTCCACCGTCATCATGATCGGGGTGCTGTATTTCGCCCACGGCTTCTCCGCCCGGACCTCGACGGCACTGCTTGGCACGATGTTCGGCCTGGCGATTACCGCGCTGCTTGCCGCCTGGGCCACCGACGCCGCCAACCTCGCGGGCGTCGGCAGCCATGATTCCGCCACCCTCGCGAACATCTCGGACAACATCTCCATCTCCGGCATCATTCTCTGCGGCCTCATTATTTCCGGCCTGGGCGTCCTCAACGACGTCACCATCACCCAGTCCTCGGCCGTGTGGGAGCTCTGGGAACTGGCCCCGGAAACGTCCGCCCGCCAGCTCTTCACCTCAGCCATGCGGATCGGCCGGGACCACATCGCCTCAACCGTGTACACCATCGCGTTCGCCTACGCCGGTGCGGCCCTGCCGGTGCTGATCCTGGTGATGCTCTACGAGCGGCCACTCGGTGACGCCCTCACCAGCGCCGAGCTCTCCGAGGAAGTCATCCGCACTCTCGTCGGCTCTGTCGGGCTGGTCCTGGCGATCCCGGTCACCACGCTGATCGCCGTGCTCGTGGTCAAGGCAACGGGAATGAAGGCCGCCGGCACGACGGCAACCGGCGTCGGGTCTTCCCGGAGCAGGGCCTTGGAAGACAGCGCACTCAGCGACGACGCCGGCCGGCGGCCGGAGGTCGACGCCGACGCGCCCGACGAGGCCCTCGAAACGGCGCCGGCGGGGCGCCGCGGGGCGTTCGACACGCCGCCGGAGGGGCGCCGCGGGCGCCGTGCCGCCGTCCCGGACTGACGCCGGGTTTTCCACATGGCCGGCGCGGATCCTGCCGATTTGCCCGGATTTGAGACAATGAACGGGTGACTGTTGTAGCGACCCCTCCCGCCCCCAAGCTGGAACTCCCGCCCCTGAAGCTGGGCCCCCTCACGGTGGACACCCCCGTGATCCTGGCTCCGATGGCGGGCATCACCAACTCCGCGTTCCGCAGGCTCTGCCGTGAATACGGCGGCGGCCTGTATGTCGCCGAGATGGTCACGTCCCGTGCCCTCGTGGAGCGCACGCCGGAATCCCTGCGCATCATTTCGCACGACGACGACGAGAAAGTCCGGTCCGTCCAGCTCTACGGTGTGGACCCTGTGACCGTCGGCCGGGCCGTCCGGATGCTCGTCGAGGAAGACCGCGCGGACCACATCGACCTCAACTTCGGGTGCCCCGTGCCCAAGGTGACCCGGCGCGGCGGCGGTTCCGCGCTGCCCTGGAAGATCGACCTCTTCACCTCGATCGTGCAGACCGCGGTCAAGGAAGCCTCCAGGGGCAACGTCCCGCTGACCATCAAGATGCGCAAGGGCATCGACGAGGACCACCTCACGTACCTCGACGCCGGCCGGATCGCCCGCGATTCCGGCGTCGCCGCCGTCGCACTCCACGGCCGCACCGCCGCGCAGTTCTACTCCGGCCAGGCCGACTGGTCCGCGATCGCGCGCCTGCGTGAAGCGCTGCCGGACATCCCGGTACTCGGCAACGGCGATATCTGGTCCGCCGAGGACGCCATCCGCATGGTCCGCGAGACCGGCGTCGACGGCGTTGTGGTGGGCCGCGGCTGCCAGGGCCGCCCGTGGCTGTTCGGAGACCTCATGGCCGCTTTCGAAGGCAGCGACGCCCGCCACAAACCGGATTTGGGGCAGGTGGCGGAAGGCGTGTACCGCCACGCCGAGCTGATGGTGGAAACCTTCGGCAACGACGAAGGCAAGGCGCTCCGCGAGATCCGCAAGCACATGGCCTGGTACTTCAAGGGGTACGTGGTCGGCAGCGAACTGCGGACCAAACTGGCGATGGTAACCAGCCTCGAAGTGCTCCGCGCGACGCTCGACCAGCTGGACCTCGATTCGCCGTACCCCGGCGTTGACGCGGAAGGCCCGCGCGGCCGCGCGGGTTCGCCCAAGAAGCCCGCCCTCCCCAAGGACTGGCTCCTGGACCGCAACATGGACGCCGAGCAGTCCCGCGAGATCTGCCACGCCGAACTGGACGTGTCCGGTGGCTGAAACCAGGACCACGGCACCGGTACTGGACGGCTATGTGGCCCGCGACTCCGCCCGCTGGGTGGAAGAGCCGCCCAAGTCCACCTACCGCTCCGACTTCGAACGTGACCGCGCACGCGTGCTGCACTCCTCGGCCCTCCGCCGGCTCGGGGCCAAGACGCAGGTGGTGGCGCCGGACACCGACGACTTCGTCCGTACCCGCCTCACCCACAGCCTCGAGGTGGCCCAGGTGGGCCGCGAACTGGGCCGTGCCCTGGGCTGCGATCCGGACGTCGTAGACACCGCCTGCCTCAGCCACGACCTCGGCCACCCGCCCTTCGGCCACAACGGCGAATCGGCCCTCAACGAAGTCGCCCACGCGATCGGCGGATTCGAAGGCAACGCCCAGACCCTGCGCCTGCTGACCCGGCTGGAACCCAAAGTCGTTGCCCTGGACGGGCGGCCCGCCGGACTGAACCTCACCCGGGCCAGCCTGGACGCCGCGGCGAAATACCCCTGGTCGGCCGAGAATGCCCCCGTCATCCACGGCGAGCGGACCAGCAAGTTCGGCGCCTACGAGGACGACCTGCCGATCTTCGACTGGATCCGCGAGGCCGCCCCCGAGCGCCGCTCCTGCCTTGAAGCGCAGGTCATGGACCTCGCAGACGACATCTCCTACTCCGTGCACGACGTCGAGGACGCTATCGTGGCCGGCCATTTCCAGCTCCGCTGGATGGATAATCCGGACCACCGTGCCCGCGTGGTGGGCTACGCCAAGCAGTGGTACCTGCCGCACAACGACCCCGCCGCGATCGATGCCGCCCTCGCCCGGCTGGAAGCCACCAGCGTCTGGGTCCGCGAGGCCGACGGCAGCCGCAAGTCCATGGCCGCGCTCAAGGACATGACCAGCCAGCTGATCGGCCGGTTCTGCCAGAGTGCCTTGGCGTCCACCCGCGCGGTGTACGGCCCGGAAAACCTGACCCGCTACAACGCGGAGCTGATCGTTCCGGACGAGACTGTGATGGAAATCGCCGTGATGAAGGGCCTGGCCACCACCTTCGTGATGACCACCGAGCACCGCCAGCCCATCTACGAACGCCAGCGCGAAGTCCTGCACGCCCTCGTCACCGCCCTGAGCGCCACCGGCGACCGCCATCTGGAGCCGATGTTCGCGGCCGACTGGCGCGACGCCGCCGACGACGGCGCTCGGCTGCGTGTGGTGATCGACCAGGTCGCGTCGCTGACGGACGGCTCCGCGCTGGCCATGTACGAGCGGCTCGTCGGAAGCCTGCCGTCGCTGTGGTGACTGGCGCCATAACCGGCCCTCCGGCGTCGTACCCGGGTACTAGGATGGCACTGTGGCCGGCCTGATCAAACGTGAAGACATCGACGAAGTACGCCAGCGCACGGACATCAAGGAAGTCGTCGACGGCTACGTGACGCTCAAGGGCGCGGGCCTGGGCTCCTACAAGGGCCTGTGCCCCTTCCACGACGAGCGGTCACCCTCGTTCACCGTCCGCCCCCAGGTGGGCAGGTACCACTGCTTCGGCTGCGGCGAGGACGGCGACGTCATCTCCTTCGTGCAGAAACTGGACCACACGTCGTTCCATGAAGCCGTGGAGAAACTGGCCGCCCGGATCGGCTTCGAGCTCCGCTACGAGGACGGCGGCTCCGGACCGAACCGCGAAGACGTCGGCCGGCGGCAGCGCCTGCTCGATGCCCACAAGGTCGCCGACGAGTACTTCCGCGCCCAGCTGCTGACCCCGGGTGCCACTGAGGGCCGCAACTTCCTGCACGCCCGCGGCTTCGACCGCGCGGCAGCGGACCAATTCGGTGTCGGCTACGCCCCGCAGGGCTGGGACTCCCTGCTCAAGCACCTCCGCGGCAAGGGCTACACCGATCCTGAACTGAAACTGACGGGAATGTTCTCCGAAGGCGGCCGGGGGATCTACGACCGGTTCCGGGGCCGGCTGATCTGGCCCATCCGGGACATCGCGGGGGAGACCATCGGCTTCGGTGCCCGCAAGCTATACGAGGACGACCAAGGCCCCAAGTACCTCAACACCCCGGAGACCGCGCTCTACAAGAAGTCTCAGGTCCTCTACGGGATCGACCTCGCCAAACGCAACATCGCCAAGGACCGCCAGCTCGTCGTTGTGGAGGGGTATACCGACGTGATGGCCTGCCACCTTGCCGGGATTCCGACGGCGGTCGCCACCTGCGGTACGGCGTTCGGCACCGAGCACATCAAGATTGCCCGCCGCCTGCTCTCCGATGACGGCAGCGGCGGCGAGGTCATTTTCACCTTCGATGGCGACGCCGCCGGCCAGAAAGCGGCCCTGCGCGCCTTCGAGGAGGACCAGCGCTTCGTCGCGCAGACTTACGTGGCCGTGGAACCCAACGGCGCAGACCCCTGTGAGCTGCGCCAGTCCAAGGGGGACGCCGCCGTCCGTGACCTGATCGGCACCCGGCGCCCGCTGTTTGAATTCGCCATCCGCGCCGCCCTGAAACGGCACAACCTGGACACCGTCGAGGGCCGGATCGCGGCCCTGCGCGAATCCGCCCCGGTAGTCGCCCAGATCCGTGACGCCGGCATCCGCCCCGCCTACGCCCGGGAACTGTCGGGCTGGCTGGGCATGCCGGTGGAGGAAGTCAGCCGTGCCGTGGGTGCCGCCGCCAAGCGTGCGGCCCAGCCGCCGTCGGGCAGCGCCGGTTCCGGCCACCAGGGGCAGGGAAACAGCCAGGGCCGCGGCTCAGGATACGGCGCGGGATCCGCGCCGGGAGTTGCGCCCCTGCCGCCGTCGCCCGCCCTGCCGTCGTTCAACCGGCCGGACCCGCGCGACCCCGTGGCCGCGATGGAACGGCAGGCGCTGGAGGTTGCCCTGCAACAGCCAGGGATGCTGGAAGGTGAGACCTGGCAGCGTTTCTCCGAGGCGAGGTTCTCGACGCCGGCCTACCTGGCCATCCACGAGGCCATCCGGGCCAGCGGGCTGGCGCTCACCGGCGACCCCGTGCGCTGGGTGGAACAATTGCTGCACGAGGTCCCGGAGCCACTGCGCCCGCTCGTGTCCGAGCTGTCCGTCGTGCCGCTGCCGGCCAGCACCGCCGACGGCGTCCTGCGCTACTGCCGGGACATCCTGGCACGCCTGTTCGAGCTGCAGATCACCAGGGTCAAGGCTGAAAAGATGGGACAGCTGCAGCGGCTGGACGCGACCTCCGCCCCGGAGGAGTTCCAGCGGCTGAACCGCGAACTTATGCAGCTGGAGATGCAACGGCGGTCGCTGCGCTCGGAGGGCTGATATCGCGGATTGTCCCGTTCGGCGGTCGTGACTGGTCCCATTCGGGGGTACCCGTTCGGGGTCAATTTCACTTCCCGGCCGGGAGTTTGCTAGGCTTATATCCGCTTCATTCCTCCTTAGCTCAATTGGCAGAGCATTCGACTGTTAATCGAAGGGTTGCTGGTTCAAGTCCAGCAGGAGGAGCGGACAGGTCCCGCAGCCGGTGAATCACTGGCTGCGGGACCTTTTTTGTGCCCTCTTACGGCGGCTCGTCCCGTCCTTAGACGAAGTACATCTCCACCTGCAGGAACCGCTCGGCTTCCGCCACGGCCCCCTGGAAGGCGTCGAACTCGGTGGGCGACTTGCGGGGTTCGCGCGGGTGCCACTCGTGCGGGGCGGAATGGATCTGGGTGAACCCGCCGCCTGGCGGGGCATAGAAGATGCCGAAGCGCTGCACCGGCCACTCGGGGGAGGTCTCGGGGGCGACCAGGAGCGCCGAATCGTAGGCCGGGTTGTACCACTGGGCGATCGGTCGCCGCCGGTCCTCGGCAAAGAGTCCAGCCGCGAAGAGCGCCGCCGACTGCTGGCTGGTCTGGCTGCACAAGCGATCCCACCACAGAGGCAAAATGCCGGCGTCACACCGCTGCCACGTGGCCGGTAGGGGCGGCTGTTCCTTCCAGTGGGGCACATCTACAACTTTATCGCCCGGGGGTGGGCGCGAACAGGGCCGGTGGGCGCCAGCCGCGTGCCCCGCCCTCCGGGACATGCCCCCTGCCGGCGCCGGGGAGTGGGCATAGGGCCCATATGCTCATTCCTGGCCGCGGCGACTGGACGTGCCCAGCGAGGGAGACTGCCCGGTGCCGGGGTCGCCGCTGGACATGCCCAGTGGGGGAAGGTGCCGGGTGCAGTCCTTGCCGCTGGACATGCCCAGTGGGGGAGGCTGCCCGGTGCCGGAGTTAGCCCGCCTCGCGACGTTCCTTCCCAGTTGCTGTGAAGCGCAGCGGAATCTCCCGGGAGATTCCGGGGCTTTTTTCGGGCCTAAGGCAGTCTCGGGGCAGGCAACTGGGCAGGAGCGCTTTCTGACTTGGCCGAGGTTCCGCTCGCCGTGGCGACTGGACATGTCCATTGGGGTAGGCGGCCGGGTCCTAACTTCGCAAGGGGGCATGTCCACTGCCGGCGCCATCGAGGGGACATAGCGCCCATATGCTCAGTCCTGACCGTGGCGACCGGGCATGCCCAGCGGGGAATGCGCCGGGCCCGACTCCGCAGGGGGGCATGTCCAATGTTGGTGGCATCGAGGGGACATAGCGCCCATATGCTCAGTCCTGGCCGCAGCGACTGGACATGTCCAGTGGGGGAAGGCGCCGGGTGTCGGGCTACTGGATCGGCGGGACGGTGCGGGGCCTGACGACCAGCCAGAGCGCGGCTGCCGCCAGGAAGATGCACGCGGCCTGGACGGCGCCCATCGGGGTGGCGGAGGAGACGCCCAACCAGCCCACCACCGGCGAGATGAGGCCGGCCATCAGGAAGGTCGCAGCACCGAGTAGGGAGGCAGCGGTGCCGGCCTGCGCACCGTGCTTGGCCAGCGCCAGCACCTGGACGCAGGGGAACGTGAAGCCGGCGCCAAGGATATAGAACCAGAGCGGCACCATGACACCCCAGAGCCCGAAGCCCAGCTGGTCGAAGATCACGATCAGGACGGCCATCAGGAACATCCATGCCGTGGAGCAGGCCAGGATCCACTGCGGCGGTACCTTCCGGATGATCCGCGAGCTGGTCTGCACCCCGGCGACAATGCCGAGGGAATTTATGCCGAAGAGGAGGCCATACTGTTGCGGGCTGAAGCCGTAGACGTCCTGGAAGAGGAACGGCGACGCGGAAAGGTAGGTGAACAGCCCGGCAAAATTCATTCCGCCCACCAACAACAGCCCAACAAAGATCCGGTCGGTGAACAGGACGCCGTAGCGCTGGCGGGCGGTCATGCCCGTTTTTCCGCGGAGTTCCCGGGGCAGCGTCTCGCGCACCACGAACACGGCGGCAATCAGCACACACATGCCGTAGCCGGCCAGGAAGAAGAAGATCCCCGGCCACGGCATGAACAGCAGCAACTGCGAGCCGATCACCGGCGCGAGGATCGGCGCCAGGCCGTTCACCAGCGCCATCCGGGAGAACATCCGCACCATGGCGAATCCGCTGAACAGGTCCCGAACCATGGCCATGGCCACCACACCGCCCCCCGCAGCGCCGATGCCCATCAGTACCCGGAAGGTGCCCAGAGTCGCGATGTCGGTTGAGAGCGCCGCCCCCAGGGAAGCCATGATGTGCACCGCAGTCGCCAGGATCAGCGGGATCCTGCGGCCGAACTTGTCGCTGAGCGGGCCCACCACAAGCTGGCCGACGGCAAAACCGATCGTGGTGCCGGTCAGCGTCAGCTGCACGGCCGCCTCGGAGACGCCCAGGCTCTCCTCCAGTGCCGGGAAGGCCGGAAGGTAGAGGTCCACCGTGAAGGGTCCCAAGGCGGTGAGGGCGCCGAGCATCAGTATGTAGAGGAGCTTGCGGCGGCGGCTCAGGGAATCGCCGGGATTGGTGGGTGTAGTCACAGAGGTCAATCCTAGGGCTCGCGGCACCCGTTCCCGTGTGCGGCCAGGGCGCGCCACAGCCCGCCGCCGCGTCCCGGTCAGGAGCCTGAATGGTAGTTTTGACACCGGGGTGTGCGTGAAGCTGCGCAGACCGGCAAGCCGCGCGAAAGCGGGAATCATGGATGTAACCAGTTAGGCGGGACCGATGAGCGGACGTCACAGCGGCGGGACAAGCGAGGGGCTGCGCATTTCCGCACTCCCCAGAACCCTCAAACTGATCTTCAAGCTGGCTCCGCGGCAGCTCAACGACGAGATCGCCCTCGCCAAAGTCGAGCTCAAGCGCAAGGGCATCGCGGTCGGTGTCGCCGCTGCGTTTCTCGCCGTCGCGCTGGCCTTTGTCGCGTTCCTGGTCGTCGGCCTCATCGTTGCCGCCATCATGGGCCTCGCCACGATCATGCCCGCCTGGCTCGCGGCGCTGCTCGTCTGTGGTGTTTTCCTGGTGATCGCCGCCATCGCGGGCCTGGTGGGGGTCGGCAAGTTCAAGAAAGCCATGCCGCTGGTTCCCGAGGATACGATCCGTGGCATCAAGTACGACCTCGGCATCGCCAAAGAAGGCGCCGCCTTCGATCCTGCCGTGCTGGACCCGGAGTCCGACGTCTACAAGGCGGCCAAAGCCGCCAAGGCGGAGGCCGCCGCGAAGGCCAAGGCTGAGAAGGAAGCCAAGAAGGCCGCCGAGCCGGACTTCGGTCCGCCGCCCACCGAAGCGGAGCTGCGACGCCGGGTGGACCAACGCCGCACGCACCTCACCGGGGTCCGCGATGAACTCAACGAGGAACTCGACGTCAAAACCCAGGCCCAGGCGCTGCTGGCCGCGGCCCAGGTGAAGCTGCGGGACGGCAAGGAACAACTCAGCGGCAAGGTGGCCGGTTTCCGGTCCGCGGCGGCCCGCACAGCGAAGCGTCCGGCGACCCCTGCCGGCGCCACTGGGGAGGGCACCGGCATGGCCGACCAGCTGAGCCAGCGGTGGAAGCCGCTCGTTGCGCTCACCGCCTCAGCAGCCGCCCTCGTGTTCCTCCTGCGCAAATTCATCAAGGGCTAGGCAGCCCGCTGAACTGCAACGCCCAATCGTTGCCGGCCACGGAAAGGGGGACTGGATGAAGTTCATCGGCGCTGGTTCCCGGCCTGGTCAGGCCCAGATCCACCACGACCGGGTCTTCACCGTCCCCAATGTCCTGACCATTGTGAGGTTCCTCGGCGTCCCGCTTTTCGTCTGGCTCGTCCTTGGGGTTCAGGAGTACGGCTATGCGGCACTCGTCCTTGCCATCATGGGCAGCACCGACTGGGTGGACGGCTACGTGGCCCGCCGCTTCAACCAAATGTCCAACCTCGGCCGGATCATGGATCCCATCGCGGACCGTCTGTCGCTGATCGCGGTTGCCGTCACTCTGGTAGTCGCCGGCGTCGTCGAATGGTGGTACCTCGCGGCGCTCCTCATCCCGGACGCCATCCTGCTCGCCTTGTCGCTCTACTACTTCCACGGCCACCCCGATCTGCCCGTCAGCAAGATCGGCAAGATCCGGACCGCGCTCCTGCTGGTCGGCACGCCGCTGCTCGTCCTCTCGAAACTTCCTGTCCCGGGCGCCGAGGCGTACTTCGTGGCCGCCTGGATCTTCCTCGGGCTGGGCCTCGTGGGGCACTGGATTGCCGCCTACAACTACTTCTGGGCCATTATCCGCAAGGGTAAAAAGGTCAAGAGCAGCATGCCCGACGCCGACGCCGACGGCGGCAGCCGCTGATGATGTGGTTCGCCGTACTGCTGGCCGTCCTGGGCGCGTTCTGCCTCGCGTTCGGCGCCCAGCGCCAAGGCAGTGCAGTCAAGGCGGATACCGGGGGACTGGCGCTCAGCAACCATGGCATGCTCCGGCTGCTCCGCAATCCCCGCTGGGTGTTCGGTCTGCTGCTCCTTTGCGTGGGCATGGCGTTGAACTCGGTCGCCCTGGTGATGGCGCCGTTGACCGTGATCCAGCCGATCGGAGCGATCGCCCTCGTTATCACCACGATCGTCAACGCCAAGGACCAGGGGCTGAGCATCAACCGGGCCACGGTAGTGGCCATCACCGCCTGCGTCACGGGTTCGGCCCTGTTCGTGATTCTGGCGGTTAACGTCACTCAGGAGAACCACCAGGTCAGCGCCTCTGACGAGCTGACGGTGGTGCTGCTGCTGGCCCTGGCTGTCGGGCTGTTCGGGACCCTCGCCCTGGTGTTCCGGCACCGGATGAGCGCCTTCATCTACATCCTTGGCGCGGGCATCCTGTTCGGCTTTGTCGCTGTCCTGACCCGGATCATCGGCAAGCACCTGCTGGATCCCAACGGCTTGGGTGTGCTGAACGTGCCATGGTACTCGGTGGTCGCGATTGTGGCCGCCGGCGTCCTAGGCTCGTGGTTCGTCCAGAACGCCTACTCCGGTGGCCCGCCGGATCTGGTGATAGCCGGGCTGACCGTGATCGACCCGATCGTGGGCATCGGGATCGGCATCACGATCCTCGGCGAACTCCGCCCGGATGTCCACGCCGTGACGGCGATTGCGATGGGCGCGGCCGGTTTGCTTGCTATCGTGGGAGTGATCGCCTTGTCCAGGCACCACCCCGAAGTCACCAAGCGCAAGAAGGACGCGCGGAAGGCCGCGGGGCGGGCGGCCCAGGACAAGACCAGACTTCAGCAGTAGGCCCGGTACGCCTGCGCCGACGGCCAGCCGGCCACTTCAGATCCAGCTGCCCGCACCGTGACCACCAGGAGCTCTCCACGTGACCATGCCTGACCACCAGCATCCGCTGACCATCCTGATAGCCGCGGACACCTACCCGCCCCACGTCAATGGCGCTGCGATGTTCGGCTACCGCCTGGCGAAGGGCATGACGGCACGCGGACACGATGTGCACGTCTTGGCCTGCCGTCCGGACAAGGGCAAGAGCTACACCGAGTTCAGCGACGAAGGCACAGTCCACCGGATCCGCTCCCACTCAGTTCCCACGCACGAGTACTTCCGGATTACCTTCCCGTGGGAGATCAAGAAGGAAATCAGCCTGCTGTTCGACCGGATCCAGCCGGATGTGGTGCACATCCAGAGCCACTACATGATCGGCGAGCACGTGCTCTACGAGGCCGTCAAGCGCGGCATCCGGATCGTGGCGACCAACCACTTTATGCCCGAGAACCTGAACCCCTTCCTTCCTTTCCCGCAATGGTTCAAGGACATCGTGGGTCGCATTTCGTGGAAGGACATGGGCAAGGTCATGGGCCAGGCCGACGTCGTCACCACGCCCACGCCGCTGGCCGCGAAGGCGATGCACCAGCATGCATTCCTCCGCCAGGTCCTGCCGCTCTCCAACGGCATCGACTCGGCGGCCTACGAACTCAAGCCGGGTGAGGAAGTGGCCCGGCACAGCAGCCCCACGGTGCTGTTCGCCGGCCGGCTCGCCGAGGAGAAGCACGTTGACGTGCTGATCGAGGCCGTTGCCAAGACTCCCAAGGAGCTGGACGTCCACCTCGAGATCGTAGGCGGCGGCGAGGTGCGGCCGGCGCTCGAGGCCCAGGTCGCGAGGCTGGGTCTCCAGGACCGGGTCAAGTTCCTGGGACTGGCGAGCGACGCCGAACTCCGCCGGGCCTACATCGCCGCCGACCTGTTCTGCATGCCGGGCACAGCCGAACTGCAGTCCCTCGTGACGCTGGAAGCGATGTCCGCGTCCACGCCGGTGCTGCTGGCGGACGCCATGGCACTCCCGCACCTGGTGCGGGACGGCGAAAACGGCTACCTGTTCACGCCCAACGACAGCGACGACCTCGCGGCCAAGATGGTCCGCGTCCTGTCGCGTCCGGCGGATGAGCAGGCGGCGATGGGCAAGGCCAGCCGGGGGATGGTGGAGAGCCACAGTATCGAGCGGACTCTGCAGGCCTTCGAGGATCTCTACTGCGGCGCAAGCTACGACGACCTCGTGGTCTGAGCCGGGCCACTACTATTGTTAGAGTGATTTTCGCCCGAGAACCATCCGGCCTTCGCCGGGCCGGTTTCCGGGCCCACGGGGCTATAGCTCAGCTGGTTAGAGCGCGGGACTCATAATCCTAAGGTCCTCGGTTCAAGTCCGAGTAGCCCTACCAACACGCGGAACCCGGACCGGGATCCGCGTCCTCGGGAGCCGGGCCGATGTTTCGACGTCGGCCCGGCTCCTTTCTCGTTTCGCCCGACTCCGGCGCTGTGCCGCCTTGGCCTGGCAGGAACCTTCCCGGCGACGCACGTCCCGATGGGTTCCGTCACTTGCGGGGGCTTGCTCACTGCGGTAAGTTACTGATGAGTAACATAGCGCAGGCGCGGAGCCGGCGTCATTCTGGTCGCCGCTGATCACACGTGAAGGAACACCATGTCCAAAGCTGACATTGACATCAACAACCTCCCGTACGCCGATGGCGACTTCTTCGCCTTCGAGCAGCTGCTCAGCGGCAAGGAGCAGGACCGTCTCGCAGAGGTCCGCGAGTTCCTCGCACGCGAGGTCAAGCCGATCGCCGTCGACTGCTGGAACCGCGCCGAGTTCCCGATGGACCTGATCCCGAAGCTTGCCGAGATCGACCTGGTCAGCCCGGTCCGGAGGCAGGGCTACTCCAACGTCTTCGCGGGAATCATGCACGCCGAGGCAACCCGTGCCGACACGTCCATCGCCACCTTTATGGGTGTCCATGACGGACTCTTCACCGGCTCCATCGAGGCACTCGCCTCCCAGGAGCAGCAGGAAGCGTGGCTGCCGGACATCTACTCCCTCAAGAAAATCGGCGCCTTCGGCCTCACTGAACCGCTCGGCGGATCAGACGTCGCCGGCGGCACCCGCACCACGGCGCGCAAGGAGGGCGACAGCTGGATCCTCAACGGCGCCAAGCGCTGGATCGGAAACGCCACCTTCTCCGACTGGGTGGTCATCTACGCCCGGGACCTCGCTGACAACCAGGTCAAGGGGTTCCTCGTCGATACCAAGACCGAGGGCTACCGCGCCACCAAGATCGAGAACAAGATCTCGCTGCGCACCGTGCAGAACGCGGACATCACCCTCGACAATGTGGTGGTACCGGACTTCTTCAAGCTCGCGAACGCCAACAGCTTCCGCGACACGAACAAGGTCCTTAAGGTCACCCGGTTGGCCGTTGCCTGGCAGGCAGTCGGCCAGCAGCTGGCGGCCTTCGACGTCGCCCGCCGCTACGCGGTGGAGCGCAGCCAGTTCGGGCGGCCGATCGCTTCCTTCCAGCTGGTGCAGCATCAGCTTGTGCAGATCCTCGGAAACGCCGTCAGCTCGATGGGCATGATGGTCCGGCTCTCCCAGCTGGAGGACCTCGGCCAGGCCAAGGACGAGCAGTCGGCCCTGGCCAAGGCCTTCACCACGGCGCGGATGCGGGAGAGCGTAGCCCTCGGCCGCAGCATCCTGGGCGGCAACGGGATCGTGACCGACTATGAGATGGCCAAGGTCTTCTCGGATGCCGAGGCCATCTACTCCTACGAAGGAACGCACGAGATCAACACGCTCGTCACCGGCCGGGCGATCACCGGCATCTCCGCGATCGTCTAGCCCGCGGCGCCGGGCCTGGCTGCGGCCCTTCGTTGCGCATCTCCGCCGCGCCCTATCCGGGCGCGGGATCCACGGGAGGGAGCAGGACGGAGGGCCGCAGGTCTGTCACGAAGGCCAGCGGATTGAGGTATTCATCGCCGCGGCGGACGCCCCAGTGCACGCAGGGCCCCGGTCCGCAGTGGCCGGGTTGGATCCACCCCAGGACCTCTCCCTCCGCGACGGCGTCGCCCGGGTTGAGATCGCTGCGCACTGCCTCGAAGCTGCTCCGCAATCCGGTTCCGTGGTCGATGGTGATGACCGGGCGGTCCACCACGATGCCGACAAAGCTCACCGTCCCGGCCGCCGGTGAGGTGACCGGGGCGCCGTCGAACCGGGCCTGAAGATCTACGCCGCGGTGACCGCTCAGCCATGGCCTTGCCGGCGGATCAAAGGCGCGCATAACGGCGGGCCGGGGATTCAGCGGCCAGCTCCAGCCGCCGGCCGCCATGCCGGAACCCGGGCCAGGCGTGATGCCGGAGCTTGGGCGGCCGTTGGGGCTGGACCCCATGGCCGGGCCAGCGCCCGCTGACCCCACCACGAGGGCGAGGGCGAGAAGCAGGGCGGGAACAAAGGCGGCACGGTTCGCCGGAATCTTCATACACCCAGCCTGCACCTGCCGCCGTTTTGCTGTAAGCGCCGCCGCTGGCTATGTGGATACAGCAAGGAGAGCAGGCTGCGGCCACCTCCGCAGCCCCTGCGAAGACCCTCCGCAGCCCCCGGAAACCGTCCATTTTGGCACCGCCCCTGTAGTACACTTGGTGGAGCAGTTTGCTGTGCCCTCACGCTTGATCAAGCCGGCACGCCTCATTCAGGGGTGCGGGGAAGCAGTGGCTGACTACGCGTATCCAGCCCTCCTCATTCGAAGCTTCAACTCTTCAGGGTGCGGAGGACTGCGCCTCTTTCGGTCCCGGCCCATCGTCGGGATAAGAAGCGCAGTGGATGCCAGGAGCACCGCCCGCCTGGGTGTTGCTAATCAACCGTCAACTATTGGCAGGGTAAGACAGCCCATGGGCTGTCTCATGAATGACCTGCCGGAAGGAGCGTCGGCATGCCCGTCGTAACTATGCGCCAGCTGCTTGACAGCGGCGTCCACTTTGGACACCAGACCCGCCGTTGGAACCCGAAGATGAAGCGTTTCATCTTCACGGAGCGCAACGGCATCTACATCATTGACCTGCAGCAGTCGCTGTCCTATATCGACCGTGCCTACGAGTTCGTGAAGGCCACCGTTGCACACGGCGGCACCGTCCTCTTCGTCGGCACCAAGAAGCAGGCGCAGGAATCCATCGCCGAGCAGGCCACCCGCGTTGGCCAGCCGTACGTCAACCAGCGTTGGCTCGGCGGTATGCTGACCAACTTCCAGACGGTCTCCAAGCGCATCCAGCGCATGAAGGAACTCGAAGAGATTGACTTCGACGACGTCGCCGGTTCCGCTTACACCAAGAAGGAACTGCTGCTCCTTCGCCGCGAACTCACCAAGCTGGAAACCAACCTCGGTGGTATCCGCAACCTGACCAAGGCGCCTTCCGCGCTGTGGATCGTGGACACCAAGAAGGAACACCTTGCTGTCGACGAAGCCAAGAAGCTGAACATCCCGGTTGTTGCCATCCTGGACACCAACTGCGATCCGGACGAAGTCGACTTCCCGATCCCGGGCAACGACGACGCCATCCGCTCCGTCAACCTGCTGACCCGCGTTGTTGCTGACGCCGTTGCTGAGGGCCTCATCGCCCGCAACCAGCGCGCCACCGGCACCACGGAAGCACCGGAAGAGCCGCTGGCCGAGTGGGAGCGCGAGCTCCTCGAAGGCAGCAAGACCGAAGAAGCTGCTGCTGCTCCGGCCGCAGAAGCCGCTCCGGCCGCTGAAGAAGCACCCGCTGCTGCCGAGGAAGCTCCGGCTGCCGACGACGCCGCCGGCGAAGCCAAGTAGTCAGACACCCTGACTGCCAGCTCAGCTGACAAATAAATCCGGATCTCCCCGCACGCTCTCCGCGGCGCAGGGGAACTGACAGGATGGCCGCTCACAAGGTGAGCTGCCGTCCTGTCAGTCCGTACACCACACAAAATTTCTAGACAGAGGGGTTCACATGGCGAACTACACTGCCGCTGATATCAAGGCTCTGCGCGAGCGCACGGGCGCCGGCATGATGGATGTCAAGAAGGCTCTTGACGAAGCCAACGGTGACGCCGAAAAGGCCATCGAAATCATCCGCATCAAGGGCCTCAAGGGCGCCACCAAGCGCGAAGGCCGCTCCACCGCAGAAGGCCTGGTTGCTGCCAAGGTCGACGGCGGCGTTGGCGTGATGATCGAAGTCAACTGCGAGACCGACTTCGTCGCGAAGGCTGACAAGTTCATCCAGCTCGCCGACAAGGTCCTGGCCATTGCCGTCGAGTCCGGCGCTGCCGACCTCGAGACCCTGCTGGCCACCGAGGTCGACGGCAAGCCGCTGTCCGAGGTCGTCGTCGAAGAGGGCGCCGTTCTGGGCGAGAAGGTTGTTGTCCGCCGCATCTCCCGCATCGAGGGCGCAACGGTCGACGCTTACCTGCACAAGACCTCCAAGGATCTCCCGGCCCAGGTCGGCGTCCTGTTCGCTGTTGACGGCGAAGGCGAAGCAGCTGCCACCGCAGCCCACGACGTCGCCGTCCACATTGCCGCGATGTCCCCGAACTACCTCTCCCGCGAGGATGTTCCGGCCGAGCTCGTCGAGTCCGAGCGTCGCATTGCCGAGGAGACCGCCAAGGCTGAAGGCAAGCCCGAAGCAGCAATGACCAAGATTGTGGAAGGCCGCGTCACGGGCTTCTACAAGGGCGAGGTCCTCCTCGACCAGGCATTCGCCAAGGATGCCAAGAAGTCTGTCGCACAGGTCCTCGAAGAGGCCGGCGTCAAGGGCACCGCATTCACGCGTTTCCGCGTCGGTTCCTAGTCAGACACTAGTCAGACACTAGTCAGACACTAGTCAGACACGCTGAGGGGGTGGTCACTGCGGTGGCCACCCCTTTTGCATGCACCCGGGACACCGTCCCGGAAAAAACCGGGTAGTCCCGGGTAGATCCGGGCAGTCCAGGAAAATCCGGGTCCGGGCCGAATGACTCCTTTGGCCCCCGGCACGATAACCTTTTGCAGAGTTCACCAACGGGAAGGCACCATGGAAACCGTCACTACTTCAGCCCAGCCAAAGAAGAGCCGGCGCCGAGTCCTGTTGAAGCTTTCCGGCGAGGTCTTCGGCGGCGGCAAGCTGGGCGTCGATCCCGATACAGTCCGCGGCGTGGCCAAGCAGATCGCCGCGGCAGTCCCCGACGTCGAGGTCGCGATCGTCGTCGGCGGTGGAAACTTCTTCCGCGGCGCCGAACTGTCGCAGAGCGGCATGGACCGTTCCCGCGCCGACTACATGGGCATGCTCGGCACGGTCATGAACTGCCTGGCCCTCCAGGACTTCCTGGAACAGGCCGGCGTCGAAACCCGTGTGCAGAGCGCCATCACCATGGGCCAGGTCGCCGAGGCATACATTCCCCGCCGCGCCATCCGCCACATGGAAAAGGGCCGTGTGGTCATCTTCGGCGCCGGCGCCGGACTGCCGTACTTCTCCACCGACACCGTGGCCGCCCAGCGTGCCATGGAGGTCCACGCCGACGTCGTCCTCATGGCCAAGAGCGGGGTCGACGGCGTCTACACCGCGGACCCGAAGAAGGACCCCACGGCCGAGAAGCTGCACCACCTCAGCTACGATGATGCGCTGCGCCGCGACATCCGCGTGATGGACCAGACCGCCATGACCATGTGCAAGGACAACAACCTCACCATGGTGGTGTTCGGCATGGAAGGCGAGGGCAACGTCACCCGGGCCATCCTGGGCGAGGACCTGGGCACCGTCGTCACCCCCTAGCAGCGGCTAGGATGTTTTCAGGACATTTCCGCACCTCGAAGCCCGGGGCCAGCAGGCGGAACGCCACCAAGACCGTGCAGCACCCCGCCAGCGGCGGGTGCACCAATTTCTGAGGAGAGATCGTGATCGAAGAAACCTTGCTCGAAGCCGGGGACAAGATGGACAAGGCGGTTGAAGTAGCCAAGGAAGACTTCGCCTCGATCCGCACCGGCCGCGCCAACCCGGGCCTCTACAACAAAGTGCTGGTGGACTACTACGGCTCACCCACGCCGTTGCAGCAGCTGGCTTCCTTTGCCATCCCGGACGCCCGCACCATCCTCATCACGCCGTTCGACAAGACCGCCCTGCGCGACATCGAGCGTGCCCTGAGCGACTCCGAAGTGGGAGCCAACCCCTCCAACGACGGCAACGTCATCCGGATCACCATTCCGGACCTGACGGCCGAGCGCCGCAAGGAATACGTCAAGATCGTCAAGTCCAAGGGCGAGGACGCCAAGGTGTCCATCCGCAACATCCGCCGCAAGGCCAAGGAAACCCTGGACAAGCTGGTCAAGGACGGCGAAGCCGGCGAGGACGAGGGCAGCCGCGGCGAAAAGGAACTGGACGCCATCACCAAGGCCCACGTCGACGGCATCGACGAGCTTCTCAAGCGCAAGGAAGCCGAGCTGCTCGAGGTCTGATGGCGCAGGAACAGGGGGACCCCGGAGCGCACCTCCGGGTACGGGGGAAGCAGCGGAGGAACCCGACGCCGAAGGCCGGCAGGAATCTTCCCGCCGCCACCGCTGTGGGCCTCGGCATGCTCATCTTCGTCCTTGGCGGACTATTGTTCCTTCCGCTGGGGTTTGTGCTCATTGTCACCACCTTCGCGATCTTCGGTGTCTGGGAAGTTTTCCGGGCACTGGAGACCTCGGGCACCCGGCTGCCGATCATTCCGGTGATGACAGGAACGGTTGCGATGCCGGCCGCGGCCTACTTCGGCGGCCTCGAAAGCCTCCTGTTCGCGATGATGCTCAGCAGCGTTGCCGCGCTGATCTGGCGGTCCCTCGAGGGCGCCGCAGGATCCGCGCGCAGCATCTTCGCCGGCGTCTTCACGCTGGCCTGGGTCCCGTTCCTGATCAGCTTCGCCGTGCTGCCGCTGCACACGTTCGTGGGGGAGACGCCCGTGGGGCTGTGGCCCGACGGCGTTGTTCCGCCGGGAGCGTGGCAGATCGCCACCCTGCTGCTGCTGGTGGTGGCCAACGACACCTTCGGGTACCTTGTTGGCGCCTCGCTCGGCAAGCACCCGATGGCGCCGAAGATCAGCCCCAAAAAGAGCTGGGAAGGCTTCGCCGGTTCGATGGGCGGGGCCACGGCAGTCGGTGTTCTCGCCGCCGTTTTCCTGCTGGACAGGCCCTGGTGGGTGGGAGTGGTGCTGGCCGTGGGCATGGTTGCCGCAGCCACCGCAGGGGACCTCTCCGAATCCATGGTCAAGCGCGAACTCGGCATCAAGGACATGAGCAGCATCCTGCCCGGCCACGGCGGGGTCATGGACCGCCTGGACTCGATCGTCTTCGCATCCCCGGTAGCCTTTATCCTCTACTCAATCTTTGCCGGCGCGTGAGGAACTTCCGCTTCCGTCCTCCGGCCCTAGAATGGTGCCGGGCAAACCAGCCGAACGGCATTGAAGGAAACAAAACTAACAGTGGACATTCAACGGCAGATTCCTGCTTCCTTTGACCGCGTGCAGCGGAATCAGTACGGCTACAACGCCAAGCAAGTGGACCAGTTCATGCAGCGGGCACGGGTGTCCTTCGAATCGCCCCGTTCCGCCGCCCGGCCGGTCAAGAGCGCGGACGTCCGGGCAGTCTCCTTTGACCCCGTCAAGGGCGGCTATGCCGCATCCGACGTGGACGCCGCCCTGGACCGCCTGGAGGACGCGCTCGCCTTGCGGGAGCGCGACGAACTGGTCGCCGAACGCGGCGAGGACGCCTGGCTGCGCGAGATCGGCCGGCTGGCCGGCCTGCTCCGCGGACGGCTGCACCGCCCCGACGGTGAGCGTTTCCGGCGTCCGGCCAAGGCCAAGGCACGCAGCTACAACACCGCGGACGTGGACGACCTCTGCCACGATCTGATCGGCTACCTCGAAGAGGACAAGCCGCTGAGCGTGGACAATGTGCGCCGCGCTGTGTTCCGGCCCGCCGTCGGCAAGGACGGCTACGAGGAAAACCAGGTGGACGCCTTCTTGGACCGCGTCGTCGAGCTGATGGCCGCCATCGACTGAGCGTCAGCGCTCGGTGACCAACGGCCGTTCCGGTGTATGCAGCCGGGTCATGAGCCGGGTGATGGTCCGCGGCACGCGGCCGCGGGTGGCACGGGAGACCAGGACCATCACGGCAAACGCTGCCGGCACCGTCCAGGCAGCGGGCTGCGCCAGCCAGGGCGGGGTCCCGCCGGGACTCAGCCAGGCTCCGGCCACCATCGCCCCGCCGCACAGCACGGCCCCCGTCACCATGCCGGCGATCGCCCCGGCGTCGGTCAGTCCGCGCCACCAAATGCCCAGCAGCAGCACCGGACAGATCGTCGACGCGGTAAACGCAAACACCATCCCCACGCTCCCGGCCAGCGCGAGCGAACCCGTCATGGACGCGATGCCCAGCGGGACCACCGCGGAAATCACGGCCGCCCGGCGGAAGCCCTGGACGCTGCCGCCGAACAGGTCCTGGCTGATCACCCCGGCGAGCGAGACCACCAACCCGGAGGTCGTGGACAGGAACGCGCCGAACGCTCCGGCCACCACCAGCGCGGACAGCAGGTCACCGGCCATCCCGCCAACCAGCTCCCCGGGCAGCAACAGCACCAGTGCATCGGCCTGCCCGCTTTGCGCCAGGTGCGGGGCGAACACCCGGCCGATCAGCCCGTACGCCGTCGGGAACAGGTAGAAGACCGACAAGAGGCCCAGCACTATCAGGGTGGTCCGGCGGGCCGACTGCCCGTCCGGGTTCGTGTAGAAGCGCACCAGCACGTGCGGCAGGCCCAGCGTCCCGAACAGCAGCGCCACCAGCAGGGAAACATTTTGGTACATGCCGGCCGGGGCCGCGCCGGTGGGGTTCACGGAGCCCTCCGCCACCGCGGGAGTCCCGGAGTCCGCCAGTACGAAGACGATGAACAGGATCGGCACCGCCAGCGCCGTTAATTTCAGCCAGTACTGGAACGCCTGGACAAAGGTAATGGACCGCATGCCGCCCGCGACGACCGTGACGCACACGACGACGACCACCGCCACCATCCCCACCCACGCCGGCAGCCCGGTGGTGATCCGGATGGCCAGCGCCGCGCCGTGGAGCTGCGGGACGATATAGAGCCAGCCGACAATGACGACGACGACGCTCGTGACGCTGCGGACCACCCGAGAATCGAGCCGGGCCTCGGTGAAGTCGGGAATCGTGTAGGCGCCGGAACGGCGGAGCGGGGCGGCGACGAAGAGCAGCAGCATCAGGTAGCCCGCGGTGTATCCCACCGGAAACCAGAGGGCGTCCGTGCCGGAGAGCAGGATGAGCCCGGCTACGCCCAGGAAGCTCGCCGCTGACAGGTATTCGCCGCCGATCGCCGAGGCGTTCCACCAGGGCCGCACCGTCCGGGACGCCACGTAGAAATCCCCGGTGGTGCGCGAGATCCGCAGCCCGTAGAAACCGATGCCCGCCGTGGCCAGCGAGACTGCGGCGAACGCTGCGATGGCAACGGCCGGGTTCACGGACGCCTCACTTGTCCCCGACGAGATCCCGGTAGCGGGACTCGTTCCGGGCCGCCGTCCGGATATACAGCCACGCGCTGAGCCCGACCACCGGGTAGATCCCCGCGCCCAGCAGCACCCAGTCGAAGGGCAGGCCCATGATCGTGGACTCCGCGAGCCCGGGGACCAGCCCCAGCATCAGCGGGAACGCGACCAGGATCAGCAGGAATCCTGCGGCCACCACCACCCCGAGCCGCAGCTGCGAGCGGATCAACGAGCGGACAAACACCTGGCCGGCGTCGGATTCCTCGGCGGCCTCGCGGGAAGCGGCGGCCAACCTCGCGGCCGTCACAGCGCTGCCGCCCTGACTGGCGCTGCCTGCCGTGACGCTGCCCGCTGTGGCGCTGCCTGCCGTGATGCCGCCAGCCCGGACGCTGCGGGGCGCGGTGACGCGGACGCGGGTCATGCCTGCGGCCGGATCCGGGTCGCCTCAAGCTTCTCCCGCACTGACGGCAGGTGCCGCCGGCTGATTGGCAGTTCGGCACCCGTCACGGTGACGCTGGGACGGGCGGCGGCGAGCTTCATGTGGCTGACGTGGTTCAGCGCGATGAGGTAGGACCGGTGGATGCGGATAAAACCTGCTTCGGCCCATTGCTGTTCCAGGTCGGCCAGCGGAACGCGGATGAGGTAGCTGGCGTCCGCGGTGTGCAGCCTGGCGTAGTCGCCCTGGGCCTGGACATAGGTGACATCCTCGCGGCGGATCATCTTGGTGGTGCCGCCGAGGTCCACGGTGATCATCTCCGGCCGCGGGGCGCCCTCCTTGAGCAGCTCGCTGATCCGGCCGATCGACTTCGCCAGCCGCTCGGCGCGGACGGGTTTCAGGAGGTAGTCCACGGCGGCCAGCTCGAAGGCTTCCAAGGCGCAGTCCTCATCGGCAGTGACGAAAACCACCGCGGGCGGCCTGCTGCTGCGCGAGATGACGCGCGCGATGTCCAAGCCGGAGAGGGCCGGCATGTGGATGTCCAGAAAGACGGCGTCGACAGCCTCAGCCTCGAGGGCGCGCAGGGCCTCGGTCCCGGAGGACGCGCGGTAGATGGTGCCGATCCGGTCGTCCCGGCCGAGCAGGAAGGCCAATTCCTCAACAGCGGGCAGCTCGTCGTCGGCGACGAGGACGTTAATCATGGATCAAGACTACTGCCGCAGGCACGGCAGCCGGCCGCAGGCTCAGGCATCGTGGCGGGGCTGCGACTTGGGGACGCGCATGGTGATCAGCGTGCCTTCCCCGGGCGCCGTCTCGATCACCAGCCCGTTGTCGTCGCCGTAGACCTGCCGCAGCCGGGCATCGACGTTGCGCAGCCCGACGTGATCGCCCTCGCCGTGCCCGGCGAGGACCGCCCGCAACTGCTCCGGATCCATGCCCACGCCGTCATCCTCGATGGTCACCTCGGCGAAGGCGCCGGAATCGTTGGCCGTAATGGAGATGTGGCCCGGTCCCTCTTTCGCCTCGAGACCGTGCCGGACGGCGTTTTCCACCAGCGGCTGCAGGCTCAGGAACGGGATCACGGTGCTGAGCACTTCGGGGGCGATCCGCAGGCTCACTTGCACGCGGTCGCCGAACCGGGCACGTTCCAGCAGCAGGTAGCGGTCGATGCAGCGCAGTTCCTCGGCGAGCGTGGTGAAGTCACCATGCCGGCGGAAGGAGTAGCGCGTGAAGTCCGCGAACTCCACCACCAGCTCGCGCGCCCGGACCGGGTCCGTGTTGATGAAGGAAGCGATCGCGTTCAGGGAGTTGTAGATGAAGTGCGGGCTGATCTGGGCCCGGAGGGCGCGCACCTCGGCCTCCATCAGCAGCGTGCGCGACGCGTCGAGTTCGGCCAGTTCCACCTGCGTGGCCACCCAGTCGGCCACCTCGCTGGTGGCCCGGACCAGGCCGGAGCCCACCGCCGGGGCGAAGGCGGCCACCACGCCCACCACCCTGGTCCCCGTTTTGATCGGGGCGATCACCGCGCCGCGTTCCACGTCCGTGCGGGTGGCCACGGTGCCCTGGCCCTGGGCCAGTTCCTGCACCTCGCCGGCCGGGATCACGGCGGTATGGCCGCCGTCGAGCACTCCCGCCGACAGTTCCATCAGGAGCGGCTTGAGCTCCTCCCCGGCCCCGTCCCAGGCGAGGACACCGGACGTGTCGGCTATCGCCAGCGCGTCGCAGCCCAGCAGGCTGCGCAGCTGCCGGCTGGCCTTGGCGGCGCCGGTCGGATTGAGCCCGGTCCGCAGATGCTGGCCGGCGCGCGAGGCCGCGTGCAGCGTCTTGTAGGTGGCCCGCTCCGCGTCGGTGCCAAGGTCCCTGAAGGAGCGGAGCACCTTGAGCCCAACGGCGACGACGACGGCGATCGCCGCTGCGATCACGGCGATGGCGGCGGCGGTGAACAGGGGAGAGTCGGGCATGGGCCCAGCGTATCGCGGCGCCCGCCGGGCGACGGCCGTTCGGGCGCCGGACCGTGCTGGAGGCACCGCTGACCGCAGCATCCCGACCGCTGAGCGACGCAGGGCCGGGCGGTTCTGTTGGTTGGCCGCATCACGGGAGACAGTGATAGCAGTCACATTGGCCCGTGGGCTGTTCGGAGCAGGTCAAAGCAAGCCGGTGTGGACTCGCCAGTCTCAATGAGGAGGAACGATGGGTCACGAAGCCCAAGAAACGGACGCTACGGCGGCCGTGGACTTCAAGGAAGTCCAGTCGACGGAGCGGTTCCAGGAACTGCGCAAACGTCACCGCAGCTTTGTCTTTCCGATGGCCATTGCATTCCTGCTCTGGTACTTCGCCTATGTCCTGCTGGCCGACTACGCGGTGGAGTTCATGTCCACCAAGGTCTGGGGCAACATCAACATCGGCCTGATCATGGGCCTGCTTCAGTTCGTGACCACGTTCGCCATCACCGGCTGGTACGTCAGCTACTCGAACCGGAGGCTGGACCCGATCGCAGCGGAAATCCGCCATGAAATCGAAGGCCACGAGTTCGACAAGCACGGCAACCAGATCAGCGGGGTAGAGAAATGACGTTTATGGTCCCCGCAGTGAACGTTGCGGATCTCAAGGAAACCACGCTGCTGAACATGGGCATCTTCGCCCTGTTCGTGGCGGTCACCATGATCATCGTGATCAAGGCAAGCCGAAACAATAAGACGGCCGCGGACTACTACGCCGCCGGACGGTCCTTCACCGGGCCGCAGAACGGCACCGCCATCGCCGGCGACTACCTGTCCGCGGCCTCGTTCCTCGGCATCACCGGCGCCATCGCCATCAACGGCTACGACGGCTTTATGTACTCCATCGGCTTCCTGGTCGCCTGGCTCGTCGCCCTGCTGCTCGTGGCCGAATTGCTCCGCAATACCGGCAAGTTCACCATGGCCGATGTTCTCTCCTTCCGGCTCAAGCAGCGCCCCGTGCGCATCGCAGCCGCCATCTCCACCCTCGCGGTCTGCTTCTTCTACCTCCTGGCCCAGATGGCCGGAGCCGGCAGCCTGATCTCCCTGCTGCTGGGCATCAGTGACTGGGGCGGACAGGCGCTGGTCATCATCGTCGTCGGCGCCCTGATGATCATGTACGTACTGATCGGCGGCATGAAGGGCACCACCTGGGTCCAGATCATCAAGGCCATGCTCCTGATCGCCGGCGCTGCCGTGATGACCTTCTGGGTCCTCGCTATTTACGGCTTCAACCTCTCCGACCTGCTCGGCGGAGCGGTGGAAACCTCGGGCAACCCGAACATCTTGAACCCGGGCATGCAGTACGGCAAGACCGAAACCTCCAAGCTCGACTTCATGTCCCTGGGCCTGGCCCTCGTGCTCGGCACCGCGGCCCTGCCCCACGTGCTCATGCGCTTCTACACGGTCCCGACCGCCAAGGAAGCCCGCAAGTCCGTGGTCTGGTCCATCTGGCTGATCGGCCTGTTCTACCTGTTCACGCTGGTCCTGGGCTACGGTGCTGCGGCGCTGGTGGGCGCTGAAACGATCAAGGCTGCTCCGGGCGGCGTCAACTCCGCGGCACCGCTGCTGGCGTTCCACCTCGGTGGCCCGCTGCTGCTCGGCTTCATCTCGGCCGTGGCGTTCGCCACCATCCTGGCCGTCGTCGCCGGCCTGACGATCACCGCGGCGGCATCGTTCGCCCACGATATCTACGCCAGCGTCATTGCCAAGGGCAAGGCTGACCCGGCCACCGAGGTCAAGGTGGCCCGCAAGACCGTCATCGTGATTGGTCTCCTGGCCATTGCCGGCGGCATTTTCGCCAACGGACAGAACGTTGCGTTCCTCGTGGCGCTCGCCTTCGCGGTGGCGGCATCGGCCAACCTGCCCACCATCCTGTACTCGCTGTTCTGGCGAAAGTTCACCACCCAGGGCGCCATCTGGAGCATGTACGGCGGGCTCGGCTCGGCGATCATCCTGATCGCGCTGTCCCCGGTGGTCTCCGGTGCCAAGACGTCCATGATCCCGGGCGCCAACTTCGCGATCTTCCCGCTCAGCAACCCCGGCATCGTCTCCATCCCGCTCGCGTTCTTCCTGGGATGGCTCGGTTCGGTGCTCGACAAGAGGCTGGAAGACACCACCAAGCAGGCCGAAATGGAAGTCCGCTCCCTCACGGGCGTGGGCGCCGAAAAGGCCACCGACCACTAAGGCATCACCCGCTGGTGATCCACACCGGCTGACAGACGGCAGGAGCCCCCATGCAACCGCATGGGGGCTCCTGCCGTTTGGCGTCCGGCGGAATCCTCAGCCTTCGGCGGAGCCACGTTCCAGCAGCGGCTGGATCCGGAAGGGGATCATCTCGCTCATGGCCAGGGCAGTGTCCGTCCGGTCCACGCCGTCGCAGGCCAGGATCTTGCCGTTGATCCGGAAGAGGTCCTCGGCGTCGAGGGCCACCACCCGCAGCAGCAGGTCCGCCGAGCCGGTCAGGCCGTAGCCCTCCAGGATCTCCGGAATATCGGCCAGTTCCGCCGCCAGCTGGCCGAGCTTCTGCTGCTGGACGTGCACCGAGATGAATGCCATCAGCGGGTAGCCCAGCGAGGCCGGATTGATGCGGCGCTCAAAGGACAGGAAGACGTGCTTCTTCTCCAGCTGCGCCATCCGGGCCTGCACGGTATTCCGCGACAATCCCAGTTTCTGGGCCAGCGCCACGACGGTCCGCCGGGGATCCCGGGCCATGGCCGAAAGCAGGCGGGTGTCGGTGCCATCCAAGGGTTGCATAATGCGCAAGATTAGCACGGTGCCAAACTGCCAGACAGTGCAGAATGCTCAACTTCTTTGCGGGTGGTTGTACCCAATGGGCATTGTGAGTAGGGTCACAGATATCCGGGGCAACGGCGCCCGGGCGGCCGGCGCGCACCGGGATCACGAGTCCTGCGAGCACCGGTCAGACGACGTCAGAAGGTGCGGACAACTGTGTTTACCGACGACGCGGGCAAGAGCGGCATTGCCGCCGGTGGCCCCGGGAACAGTGCAGAATCAAACAGGCGGACAGGCGGGGATCTCGTCCAGCTCGTCACTCCCGGGGGAGAACGGGTAAGCCATCCCGAGTTCGATCCCTGGCTCCAGGATGTCACCGATGAGCAGCTCGGTGCGCTCTACGAAGACATGGTGGTCATCCGCCGGATCGATACCGAGGCCACCGCGCTGCAGCGCCAGGGCGAACTCGCGCTCTGGCCGCCGCTGCTGGGCCAGGAGGCCGCCCAGATCGGCTCGGCCCGGGCCCTCCGCGACGATGACTTCGTGTTCCCCAGCTACCGCGACAACGGCGTCGCGTACTGCCGCGGGGTCAACCCGGAGGACATCGTCAAGGCCTGGCGGGGCAATGCCCTGGCGGGCTGGGACCCGTACACGGTCAACGTCGCAACACAGCAGATCATCATCGGCGCCCAGACCCTGCACGCCACCGGCTACGCGATGGGAATACAGAACGACGGCGCCGATTCGGTCGCCGTGGCCTACTTCGGCGACGGCGCCACGAGCGAGGGCGATGTCAACGAGGCCCTGGTGTTCGCCGCCAGCTTCCAGTCCCCGGTGGTCTTCTTCTGCCAGAACAACCACTGGGCCATTTCCGAGCCGGTCCGGCTGCAGTCCCACATCCAGATCGCGGACCGCGCCGCAGGCTTTGGCATCCCCAGTATGCGGGTGGACGGCAACGATGTCCTGGCCGTGATGGCCGCAACCCGCATCGCCATCGACCGCGCGCGCCGCGGCGGCGGCCCGACCTTCATCGAGGCCGTCACCTACCGTATGGGCCCGCACACGACGGCGGATGACCCCACCCGCTACCGTGACGCCAACGAGCTTGAGGACTGGGCGGCGAAGGACCCGATCGCCCGGCTGAAGTCGCTGCTGGAACGCAAGGGGCTGCTCACCGAGGACCTCGAAACCGCCGTCGCCGCCAAGGCCGACGCCGTGGCCAAGGCGCTGCGGGCGGGCACCATCAACATGCCCGAGCCGGCGCCGATGGACATCTTCAAGCACGTCTACAGCACCCCCCATTCCACGCTGGAGCGCCAGCAGGACCACTATTCCCGTTACCTGGCTTCCTTCGGCGATCCCGCAGAAGCCGCTTCTGAAGAAGGTGCACGCTGATGACGCAGATGACCTTTGCCCGAGCCATCAATTCGGGCCTGCGCAAGTCCCTGGAAAATGATCCCAAGGTGATCCTCATGGGCGAGGACATCGGCGCCCTCGGCGGTGTCTTCCGCGTTACCGACGGCCTGCAGAAGGACTTCGGGAAGCACCGTGTGGTGGACACCCCGCTCGCCGAGTCCGGCATCATGGGCACCGCCGTCGGACTCGCGTACCGCGGCTACCGCCCGGTGGTGGAGATCCAGTTCGACGGTTTCATCTACCCGGCGTTCGACCAGATCGTCAGCCAGGTCGCCAAGATGCACTACCGGACCCAGGGCGCGGTGAAGATGCCCATCACCATCCGCGTGCCCTTCGGCGGCGGCATCGGCTCTCCGGAACACCACTCCGAATCGCCGGAGGCCTACTTCACCCACACCTCGGGGCTGCGCGTCATCAGCGTCTCCAACCCCCAGGACGCCTACACGATGATCCAGCAGGCCATCGCCTCGGATGATCCGGTGCTGTACTTCGAACCCAAGCGCCGCTACCACGACAAGGGTGAGGTGGACGAGGCCCTTGACCTCGGTGCCGCCCTGTCCCTGGAGAAGGCCCGTGTGGTCACCGAAGGCACGGACGTGACGCTTGTGGCGTACGGCCCGCTCGTCAAGACCGCCAAGGACGCCGCCCTCGCCGCCGCGGACGAGGGCGTGTCGATCGAAGTCATCGACCTGCGCTCGCTCGCCCCGCTGGACTTCGCCACGCTGGAGGCCTCGGTCCGGAAGACCGGCCGGCTGGTCATCACCCATGAAGCCTCCCAGACCGGCGGCATCGGCGCCGAGGTTGCCGCCAGCATCACCGAACGCTGTTTCTACCACCTCGAGGCTGCCCCGGTCCGGGTCACCGGCTTCGACGTCCCGTACCCCTATTCGAAGCTTGAAATGCACCACCTCCCGGGTCTGGACCGGATCCTGGACGGCGTGGACCGTGCCCTGGGCCGCCCCAACTCCCTGAGCGGGCTGGAAGGATGAGCGCCACCATGATCAAGGAATTCAGGCTGCCGGACCTCGGCGAGGGTCTCACTGAATCGGAAATCGTCGCGTGGAAGGTCGCGGTGGGGGATACCGTCGCGCTCAACCAGATCATCGCGGAGGTCGAAACGGCCAAGGCCGTCGTCGAGCTGCCCTCGCCGTTCGCCGGTGTGGTCGCGGCCCTCCACGAACAGCCCGGCACCGTCGTCGAGGTCGGCAAGCCGATCGTTTCCTTCGAAGTGGAGGGCGACGACGGCGGTTCCGCCGGCGGTTCCGGTGCGGACGCGCCGGCCAAGCGTGAACCGAACCTCGTTGGCTACGGCGCCGTCCTGGAGAACTCCGGCCGGCCCGCCCGCCGCGCCCGCAGCTTCGCCGCCCCCGCCGTGGCCGACGCCGCGCCTGCCCCGGTGGTTGAGCCGGTCGCGCCCGCACCGGTGGTTGAGCCGGTCGCGCCCGCCCCGGCGGTTGCGGAGGCACTGCCTGCCGTGCCCCGGTCCGCGGAGCGCCCGCGGTCCACGCCGCCGGTGCGCAAGCTGGCCAAGGATCTCGACGTCGACCTCGCAGCCGTCACCGGTACCGGTGAGCACGGGCTCATCACCCGCGACGATGTGCGCAACTTCGTCGGAGGGGGAGACCTGCCGGTGGCACCGCAGGACCTGGCCGGTGTGTCCGCGCAGGCTCCGGCGCAGGGCGAGCGGGAAACCCGGACCCCGATCAAGGGCGTCCGGAAGTTCACTGCCGCCGCCATGGTTTCCAGCGCCTTCACCGCACCGCACGTGACGGAGTTCCTCACCGTCGACGTCACCCCGACCATGGAACTGCTGGCGAAGCTCAAGGCCAGCCGCGCGTTTGCCGGCTACAAGCTCACGCCGCTGACCGTCGTGGCAAAGGCCGTGCTCATCGCCCTGCGCAACCACCCAACGCTCAACACCCGCTGGGACGAGGCCAAACAGGAGATCGTGCAGTACAACTACGTGAACCTGGGCATCGCGGCCGCCACGCCGCGCGGCCTGACCGTGCCGAACATCAAGGACGCCGACCGGATGTCCCTGCTGGAGCTCTCCACCGCCCTGACCGAGCTGACGGACACGGCACGCGCGGGCAAGACCGCTCCGGCCGAGCTCTCCGGGGGCACCATCTCCATCACCAACATCGGCGTCTTCGGCATCGATGCCGGCACCCCCATCCTCAACCCGGGTGAGGCCGCGATTTTGGCGCTCGGTGCGGTGCGGAAGATGCCCTGGGAGTTTCAGGACGAGGTGGCGCTGCGCCAGGTCATGACGCTCAGCCTGTCCTTCGACCACCGCCTGGTGGACGGCGAGCAGGGCTCACGCTTCCTGCAGGACCTCGGCGCCATCCTGTCCGACCCGGGCATGGCGCTTGCCATGGTTTAGCCGACCCAAGCTCAGAGCTGCCGGCCGCCCCTGCCCAGGGGCGGCCGGCAGTTTTGTTGTCTGGAGTACGTGGCGGCGGCGTATTTGCCGTCCGGGGGCACTTTGCGGCCAACGTTCGACGTCGGAGCCCTGGTTCCCGGCGTGTCCGCGCCAAAGTGCCCCCGGAGCGCGGGCAGGCCACAGCACCAATGCTTGTGCTCACCCTTTTGTAAGTCTGGCGGAAGCGGCTCGTTAGGCTTCAATCCGTGGGTGCCGGCAACAGGGTGGCATGCTTGACGCCCCGCCTGTCTATTTTTTCCTGAAGAGTCTCTTGATTGCTTCAGTCAGCATTCCACGTATGGATGAGTCCTCGCCCAGATGTGACCTCTGGTCAAAGTTCAGGTCTTCAAGTTGGTTCTCTTGCAGGTTTCGGGCCAACCATACGATGCCCAGTTCGGCAATGACTTCTCCAGCGGCTTGGTCCGATATTGGGTAGAAATCCAGCATCTCTTCTTCCGCAGAAGAGCTTGCTATGAAGGTCCAGGTCCCAAGGGCGTCCGGATAAACCAGAATCAGGCGATTGGTCCAGGCCCCTTGGGTAATGACGCCGAGACGGCCATCATCCCCCCAGAAGTCCGGGTCGCGTAATGCCGCCACTCGAACCCCTTCTTGCCGGTTGAATTGGAATGAACAGTAAGTCAATTGACCACGGCTGCCAAAGCCCTGGTGCCCTGTTGCCTGACTGGAAGTGTAAGCCTGGTGGCTGCCCTTCCAGGAGGCGGCGCGGCCACCGGCGCTTCTCCGCCCGGGGGCACTTTGGGCGCGATGTCCGACGTCGGGGTCCTGATTGCCGGCGTGTCCGCGCCCAAGTGCCCGGACCGCCGACGGCGGGAACCCGCGGAGGCGAACGGGGGCGCCGCGGTGCTCTTGGCTCAGCCGGGCAGGCCGGGGAGGGCCGGGGCCATCAGTGCCGCCAGTGCCATACTCTGCAGGAGAGGCCGGGCCCGCTTGACCGCGATCCGCCGCCCGTGGCTGCGCACCGAGTGCGGGGTGGAGTTGATCAGGCCGAACGTGGCGTGGGCGCGCATCCGGAGTTCGGCATCCTCGGTGTCGGGGTGCAGCCCGGACAGGACGTCGACCCACAGCTCCACATAGTTGCGTTGCAGGGTGCGGACCTCGGCCTGGTCGTCGTCGGCGAGGTTGCTGAAGTCCTGGTCCTGCACGCGGATGACGTCGGGATTGTTGAGCGCGAAGTCCACATGGAACTCGACCAGGCTGCGCAGCGCAACGGCGGCGCCGTCGGAATCGGCAACCACCCGCCGGCCGCCGTCGAACAGATCCTGGCTGACGCTCAGCAGCAGCGCCCCCAAGACGGCCTGTTTACCCGCAAAATGTCGGTAGACCGCCGGCCCGCTGACGCCGGCCGCGGCGCCCAGGTCCTCCAAGGACACCCGGTTGAAGCCGTCGACGGCGAACAGGGCGGCCGCTGAGGACAGCAGCGCCTGGCGGCGGTTCTCCTTGGCCTGGCCGCGCTGGGTGGTGGGCGGCAGCGGCGTCGGGGGCAGGACGGCCGCAGGCGGGGCGCCGGTCTGGTTCGTCTGGCTGGGGTCGGTCACCGGCACATTCCTCGTCTTGTGAACCAGCCGCCCGCGCGGCGTCGCGCAGGGTGCTGTGTTGGACATCACAGTTAATAGAGACTAACCTAAATCTCAGTTATGCGGTACTAACCGAAGTGGCTGGAACGGTTGCAATTGAGGCCCCCAGCATGAAGGCCCGGAACGGAAGCAGTCAATGGAGACAATCGCCAGCCAGGTGGACGCCACGAGCGCCGCCTTCGCCGCGAACCGCGAGGCCCAGCTGGGGCTGGCCCGCGAGCTGAAGGAACGCCTCGCCGCGGCAGCCCTGGGCGGACCGGAAAAGTCCCGGGAACGCCATGTGGCCCGCGGCAAACTCCTGCCGCGCGAACGCATCGACCAGCTGCTGGATGACGGCAGCCCCTTCCTGGAGATCGCGCCGCTGGCCGCCAACGGCATGTACAACGACGATTCGCCCGGTGCAGGTGTCATCGCCGGGATCGGCCTTGTGCACGGCCGCCAGGTGCTGGTCATCTCCAACGACGCCACGGTCAAAGGCGGCACCTATTACCCGATGACGGTCAAGAAGCACCTTCGGGCCCAGGAAATCGCCCTCGAGAACCGGCTGCCCTGCATCTACCTCGTGGACTCGGGCGGGGCCTTCCTGCCCAAGCAGGACGAGGTCTTCCCGGACAAGGAGCACTTCGGCCGGATCTTCTTCAACCAGGCCAAAATGTCCGCGGCGAAGATCCCGCAGATCGCCTCCGTAATGGGTTCCTGCACGGCCGGCGGCGCCTACGTCCCGGCGATGAGCGACGAGACCGTGATCGTCCGCAACCAGGGCACCATCTTCCTGGGCGGCCCGCCGCTGGTGAAAGCCGCGATCGGGGAGATCGTCACGGCGGAGGAACTCGGCGGCGGCGACGTGCACTCGAAAATCTCCGGGGTCACGGACCACCTGGCCGAGAACGATGAGCATGCCCTCCAGATCGTCCGCGACATCGTCTCCACCCTGCCCCGCCCATCCGCCCCCGCCTGGGACATCGATACGGTCGTCGAACCCCTGGCTGACCCGGAGGAGCTGTACGGCGCCGTCCCCACCGACGTCAACGCACAGTACGACGTGCGCGAGGTCATCGCCCGGCTGGTGGACGGCAGCCGCTTCCACGAATTCAAGAAGAACTACGGCACCACCCTGGTCACGGGTTTCGCGAAGCTGCACGGCCACCCCGTGGGGATCGTGGCCAACAACGGTGTGCTGTTCAGCGAATCCTCGCTCAAGGGAGCCCACTTCATTGAGCTCTGCGACCAGCGCGGCATCCCGCTGATCTTCCTGCAGAACCTCTCCGGCTTTATGGTCGGCAAGGACTACGAACAGGGCGGCATCGCCAAAAACGGCGCCAAGATGGTCACCGCCGTCGCCACCGCCCGGGTCCCCAAACTGACCGTGGTGATCGGCGGGTCTTTCGGTGCGGGCAACTACTCCATGTGCGGCCGGGCCTACTCGCCGCGCTTCCTCTGGATGTGGCCGGCGTCCCGGATCTCCGTGATGGGCGGCAACCAGGCCTCCAGCGTGCTCGCCACCGTGAAACGGGACCAGTACGAGGCCCGGGGCGAGGAATGGTCCGCCGCGGACGAGGACGCGTTCAAAGCCCCGATCAAACAGCAGTACGAGGACCAAGGCAGCCCCTACTATTCCACCGCCCGCCTCTGGGACGACGGCGTGATCGACCCCGCGGACACCCGCACCGTCCTGGGACTGGCGCTCGACGTCGTCTCCCGCACCCCGCTGCCGGAGACCTCCTTCGGCCTTTTCCGGATGTGAGCCAGCAGTGACTATTTCTGAGCCGACTCTTTCTTCGCCGACGACAACTTCCCCGACGCCACCCACGAAGCCGCTCTTCGGCACCGTGCTCGTCGCGAACCGCGGTGAGATCGCCTGCCGCGTGATCCGCACGCTGCGCGCGCTGGGCATCCGTTCGGTCGCCGTCTATTCCGACGCCGACGCCGGAGCCCGCCACGTGCGCGAGGCCGACGTCGCCGTGCGGATCGGCCCCGCCGCGGCGGCCGAGAGCTACCTCAAGATCGAGGCCATCATCCAGGCCTGCCGCGACACCGGTGCCGAAGCCGTGCACCCGGGCTACGGCTTCCTGAGCGAGAACGTCGACTTCGCCCGTGCCCTGGAAAAGGCGGAGATCACGTTCATCGGTCCCGGCGTCGAATCCCTCAATGTCATGGGCGACAAAATCCGGTCCAAGAACCATGTCACCGGCTACGGCGTGCCCGTGGTTCCGGGCATCGCCGAACCCGGCATGACGGACGCCCAGCTGATCGAGGCCGCGGCCGGCGTCGGCTTCCCGCTGCTGATCAAGCCCTCCGCCGGCGGCGGGGGAAAGGGCATGCACATTGTCGAGCGCCCCGAAGACCTCGCAGCCACCCTGGTCACCGCCCGCCGGGTCGCGGCCAGCGCCTTCGGCGACGACACACTGTTCCTGGAACGGCTCGTCCTCACCCCACGGCATATCGAGGTCCAGGTGCTGGCGGACAACCACGGCAACGTCATCCACCTGGGGGAGCGCGAGTGCTCGCTGCAGCGCCGGCACCAGAAGGTCATCGAGGAGGCACCCTCCCCGCTGCTGGAATCACTGCCCGACGGCGCGGACATCCGTGCCCGTCTGGGCGATGCCGCCTGCAACGCCGCCCGCAGCGTCAACTACTCCGGCGCCGGCACCGTGGAGTTCCTGGTCTCCGACAACGCCCCGGACGAATTCTTCTTTATGGAGATGAACACCCGCCTGCAGGTCGAACACCCGGTCACCGAGATGGTCACCGGCCTCGACCTCGTCGAATGGCAGGTGCGCATCGCCGCCGGAGAGAAACTCACCGTCCGGCAGGACGACGTCGTCCTCACCGGACACTCGGTGGAGGCGCGCGTCTACGCCGAGGTTCCGGAGAAGAATTTCCTGCCGTCCGGCGGAGAGGTGGTGCTCCTGGATGAGCGCGGCACGATCTTCACCGCGATGGATGACCTGGATGCCTTGACACCAGCCTCCGCCGATCCGGACATCCGGATCGATTCCTCCCTGCTGGAGGGCCTGAAAATTTCCAGCGACTACGACCCGATGATCTCCAAGGTCATTGCCTGGGGCAGGGACCGGACGGCGGCCCTGGACAAACTCGACACCGCCCTCGCCCGCTACACCGCGCTGGGGATCGACACCAACGTCGAGTACCTGCGCCTGCTGATCAACGACGCCGACGTCCGGGCTGGCCGGCTCGATACCGGCCTGATCGAACGGAAAATGGCAGGCTTCACGTTCCGCCGGGCCGGCGACGCCGAACTGATCGCCGCGGCTATGCCGTTCTGGGTCCTCGCCGAGGCGCCGGAAACGGTCGGCTCGCCGTGGGACACCACCACCGGGTGGCGGCTGGGTGCACCGGCGGCCTGGACCATGAGCTTCGGCGCCCCGGGCGGCAAAATCTCCACCGTGGCTGTCACTTGGCTCAGCAACATCGATCTCGGTAGTGCTCGGGTCCGCGTCGACGGCGGGCCCGAGCATGAGGTGAGGGTCATTGGGATGTCCAGTGACGATGTCTTACTGGAGATCGACGGCGGGGAACTCCGGTTCGCCCATGCGGGGTCCGGGCAGGACTATCAGCGGGAGGACCCACCGGAATTTGTTTTTCTCGGCAACGACGGCTGGTCCTGCCGGCTCGAACCGCTGGGCCGCGAAGCCAAGCTGGCCCGGGTGCTGGCCGCCGTCGAACGCGAGGAAGGCGCTGCCGACCCCGCGGTGCGCTCGCCGATGCCGGGCACCGTGGTGTCCGTCTCCGTGAAGAACGGGGACGCCGTCACCGCTGGGCAGGTGCTGCTCGCGGTGGAGGCCATGAAGATGGAGCACCAGCTCGTGGCCCCGCTGGACGGGACCGTGCACATCAGTATCGCCTCCGGGGAACTGGTGAAGGCAGACCAGGTCCTGGCCACCATCCACCCCGTTCACCAGACGGAACCGGCTCCGCCGGACAACGCAGCCGAGGACACCATCGAAGAAGCCGTTATCGCCATGGGCGCGGCGGAGTAGCTTCCACACTTTCAGCACCACAGACAGCACCACAGACAAAGGAGTCACCATGCCAGATTTTGAACTCAGCGAGGACTACCAGGACCTCAGCGACACCGTCCGCCAGTTCGCCGACGAAGTGGTGGCTCCGGTCTCCGCCAAGCACGACGAAGAGCACAGCTTCCCCTACGAGGTGGTCTCCCAGATGGCGGACATGGGCCTCTTCGGACTGCCCTTCCCGGAGGAATTCGGCGGCATGGGCGGCGACTACTTCGCCCTCGCCCTCGCCCTCGAACAGCTCGGCCGGGTGGACCAGTCCGTCGCTATCACGCTGGAGGCCGGCGTCTCCCTCGGCGCCATGCCGATCCACCGCTTCGGCAACGAGGCGCAGAAGCAGGAGTGGCTGCCGCTGCTGGCCTCCGGCAAGGCGCTCGCGGGCTTCGGCCTGACCGAGCCGGAAGCAGGCTCCGACGCCGGTGGCACCAAAACCACCGCGAAGCTCGGCGGCGGGGAGTGGGTCATCAACGGCAACAAGGAGTTCATCACCAACTCCGGCACCGACATCACCCGGCTTGTCACCGTCACCGCGGTGACCGGCCAGGAAGAACGCTCCGACGGCAGCATCAAGAAGGAAATCTCCACCATCCTGGTGCCCACCAACACCCCGGGCTTCAAGGCGGAGAAGGCCTACAACAAGGTCGGCTGGAACGCCTCGGACACCCACCCGCTGACCCTCGACAACGTCCACGTCCCCGAGGCAAACCTCCTCGGCACGCAAGGCCGCGGCTATGCCAACTTCCTGTCCATCCTGGATGAGGGCCGGATCGCGATCGCCGCACTGGCCGTCGGTGCGGCGCAGGGATGCGTGGACCAGTCGGTGAAATACGCCAAGGAACGCAGCGCGTTCGGGCAGAACATCGGCAAGTACCAGGCCATCGCCTTCAAGATCGCCCGCATGGAAGCGCGGACCCACACTGCCCGCCTGGCCTACTACGACGCGGCCGCCCGGATGCTCGCCGGCAAGCCGTTCAAGACGCAGGCGGCCATCGCTAAGATGGTCGCAGGCGAGGCAGCCATGGACAACGCGCGGGACGCCACCCAGGTGTTCGGCGGCTATGGCTTCATCAACGAATTCACCGTGGCGCGCCACTACCGCGACTCCAAGATCCTTGAAGTCGGCGAGGGCACCACGGAGGTCCAGCTGATGCTGATCGCCCGCGAACTGGGGCTCTAACCGGCCCGCTGGCCGCAACCGTCGAGGGAAGGATCACCGATGATCAACAAAGTTGTGGCCAGCGCCGCCGAGGCCGTGGCGGACATCCACGACGGCGCCTCGCTCGCCGTCGGCGGGTTCGGCCTGTGCGGCATACCCGTGGCCTTGATCGAGGCCCTTCATCAAAGCGGCGCCACGAACCTGGAGACCGTCAGCAACAACTGCGGCGTCGACGACTGGGGTCTCGGGATCCTGCTCAAGGACGGCCGGATCCGCCGCACCATCAGCTCCTACGTGGGGGAGAACAAGGAGTTCGCCCGGCAATACCTCGCCGGCGAGCTCGAGGTGGTCCTCACCCCGCAGGGCACGCTGGCCGAAAAGCTGCGTGCCGGCGGGGCTGGGATCCCGGCGTTCTACACACCGGCCGGCGTCGGCACCCAGGTCTCCGACGGCGGCCTGCCGCAGAAGTACGACGCCGACGGCACCATCGCGATCGCCTCGGCGGCCAAGGAGGTCCGCAGCTTCCACGGCGCCGACTATGTCCTCGAGGAATCGCTGACCCCCGATTTCGGCCTAGTGCACGCCTGGAAGGGCGACCGCCACGGCAACCTGGTCTTCCATGCCACCGCGATGAACTTCAACCCGCTCTGCGCCATGGCCGGAAAGATCACCATCGCCGAGGTCGAGGAGCTCGTGGAGCCTGGCGAGCTGGACCCCGAACACGTCCACATTCCCGGCATCTTCGTCCAGCGCATCGTGCTCGCGCCGGACGTCGAGAAGCGGATCGAGAAGCGGACGGTGGCGCTGTCTGCAGCGTCCGGAAGCCCAGCTGCCGCTACCTCCACTGCAGCCCCCGCAACAATCCCGTCAGGAGCCTAGGCCATGGAATCCAACAGCCTGCCCGGGGCGCCGCCCCGTCCCGAGGCGATCCGCCACGAATACCGGCCCGCCGCCGTCGAACACCCCGCCGGTGTGGAGAGCAAGGGCTGGACGCGGAACGAACTGGCAGCGCGGGTGGCGCAGGAGCTGCACAACGGGCAGTACGTCAACCTCGGCATCGGCATGCCTACGCTGATTCCCAACTACATCCCCGCGGGCGTCGAAGTGGTGCTGCACTCCGAAAACGGGATTCTCGGCGTCGGGCCGTATCCGGCGGAAGACGCCGTGGATCCGGACCTGATCAATGCCGGCAAGGAAACCGTCACGGTCAACAAGGGGGCTGCGTTCTTCGACTCCGCCGCCTCCTTCGGGATGATCCGCGGCGGGCATGTGGATGTCGCTGTGCTCGGCGCGATGGAAGTGGCCCGGAACGGCGACCTGGCCAACTGGATGATCCCCGGCAAGATGGTCAAAGGCATGGGCGGCGCCATGGACCTGGTGTTCGGCGCCAAGAAGGTGATCGTGATGATGGAGCACGTGGACCGGAACGGCCGGCCCAAGATCGTGGAACAGTGCACGCTGCCCCTGACCGGCAAGGCCTGCGTGGACCGGATCATCACGGACCTCGCGGTGATCGACGTCGTGGCTGAAGGCGGACAGTCCCGGCTGGTGCTGCGCGAACTCGCCCCCAACGTAACGGCCGAGGACGTGGCAGCGGCCACCGGCGCCGAACTCTTCGAGGAAGACCAGGAACTGACGGTATGACAACTGATTCCCAGCACACGGCTGAACGCCGCGTCGCAGAGCCCCGGGTCATTGAACAGCGCGGACTCTACTTCGACGAGCTTGAGGAGGACGTGGTCTACGCGCACCGGCCCGGCCGGACTGTGACGGAGGCGGACAACGTCCTCTTCACCACCATGACCATGAACACCCAGGCGCTGCACCTCGACGCCGCGTGGAGCGCCGAGCAGCCCTTCGGCCAGCGCCTGATGAACTCCATGTTCACCCTGGCCACGGTGGTGGGACAGTCCGTCCCGCAGCTGACCCAGGGCACCATCATCGCGCAGCTGGGGCTCACGGACGTGTCCTTCCCGCACCCGATGTACCACGGCGACACTTTGTACACGGAGACCGTAGTGACAGGGAAACGGCTGTCCTCCTCCCGGCCCGGCCAGGGGATCGTGACCATGAAGCACACCGGCCGCAACCAGCACGGCGACGTCGTGGCGCTCGCCACCCGCAGCTGCCTGATGTGGACACGGGAAGCCCACTCCCAAGCCCAGACCCCGCACAAAAGGGCAGAATAGATCCATGAGCTTCCTGATGGGCCCCGCCCTGCTGTTCTGCCCCGCCGACCGCCCCGAGCGGTACCAGAAGGCCGCCGAGCGCGCCGACGCCGTGATCGTGGACCTCGAGGACGCCGTCGCGCCGGCGGACAAGCAGCGGGCCCGCGGCGCGATCCTCGCCCAGCTCGGCGCCACCGGGGACGTCCCCGAGCTGGACCCGAGCCGCACGATCGTCCGGATCAACCCGGCCGGCACGGAGGAGTTCGAGAAGGACCTGCATTGCCTCAAACACACCCCCTACCGGCACATCATGCTGGCCAAGGCCGAAAGTGCCGCCCAGCTCAAGGAGCTTGAGGGCTACAGCGTCATCGCGCTCTGCGAAACGGCGCTGGGGGTGGTCAACGCCGCCGCCATCGCGGCCGAACCCAATGTGGTCGGGCTGATGTGGGGCGCCGAGGATCTGCTCGCCTCCCTCGGCGGCACGTCCAGCAGGACGGACGACGGCGCCTATCGGGCGGTCGCTCTGCATGCCCGCTCCACCGTGCTGCTGGCCGCGCGCGCGTTCGGCAAGGAAGCCGTCGATTCGGTCTACGTCAACATCCCGGACCTTGAGGGCCTCGCCGTCGAAGCCCGCGACGCCGTCGCCTCAGGATTTGGCTCCAAGGCCTGCATCCACCCGAACCAGGTGGCCGTTGTCCGCGGGGTCTACGCGCCGTCCGAAGCCGACATCGCAGCGGCCACCGAACTCCTGGCCGCCGCCGCCGCGGCAGGCTCGGGTGTGTTCCAGTACAACGGCAAGATGATCGACGGGCCCATCCTCAAACACGCCGAATCCACCCTCCGCCGCGCCGGGCACTAGCTTCTGGAAGTCCGGTGCCACGTTCGCGGGTCTGAAATCTCGTCGATTCGCCACGAATGGCCGCTATGGCGGGTGGTTTAGCGGCCATTTGCGTCGAATGGGTGCTCACGGCCCATGCCCTGTGTGGTGTTCCGCCGCGACCAATGGACATGCTCCGTGTCGCTCGCGAATGCGGGACATGCCCCGGGTCGCTCGGTCGTGGACTTCGTTGATTCGCCACGAATGGCCGCTATGGCGGGTGGTTTAGCGGCCATTTGCGTCGAATGGGTGCTCCCGGCGCAAACCTGCGTGGTGTTTCGCCGCGACCAATGGACATGCTCCGCGAAGCATTTATAAGCGGGGCATGCTCAGCGTTTCCACAGATACCGGTTCTCCGGCCGCCCGGCCGCACCGTAGCGGGGCGTAAGTCGTGCGAAGCCGTGGATGACCAGGTACTCGAGGTAGCGCCGGGCGCTGACCCTCGACAGTCCGAGCTGAAGGGCCATCCCGGCTGCCGAGACGTCCTCGGGGCTTGACTTGAGCGCCTCGATGACGGCGTCCAGGGTCGGCCGTGACAGGCCCTTCGGCAACCTCACCGCCGGGACTGCCGCCGGCACCGCCCCCGGCCCGGCAGCCGAATCCGCGGCTGAGGCCCGTCGGCTCGGCGCGACGAGACGGTCGATGCTGTCCTGGTCCAGCGGCCCGGCAGCCCCGCCCGCGGCAAGTTCCCGGCGAAGAAGCAGGTACTCGTCGAGCCGCTCGTTCAATGCCTGGGACGTGAAGGGCTTGACCAGATAGTGCAGCACCCCGCCGGCCATGGCGCCGCGCACCGTGTCGAGCTCCCTCGACGCCGTAATGACCAGGACGTCCAGGGGCTGCTGGCGGCCACGGAGCTGCTGCAGCACGTCCAGGCCGGACATGTCCGGAAGGTGGATGTCCAGCAGGACCAGTTCCGGCTGCAGCTCCGCCGCCAAGTCGAGGCCCTGCTGCCCGGTGTGGGCCAGGCTGACGACGTCGAAGCCGCCGCGGGCCAGCAGGAACCCGTGGTGGATCCCGGCCACTGCCACGTCATCGTCAATGATGAGGGTGCGAATGGAGCTCATAGTTTTTGCAGTTCCGCCTCTTTTGTCCGGAGTACCACCGTAAAGCAGGCTCCGCCCAGCGCGGACGGCGACACAGACGCCGCGCCGCCCCGGCGCCGGGCCACCCGCTGGACAAGGGCCAGGCCGAAGCCCCGGCTGTTGATTCCCTCGGCCTGCTTGGTGGTGACGCCGGCCTCGAAGACGGCGGCCCGCTGCCGCTCGGGGACGCCGGGCCCGTCGTCCTCGACCATGATGGTGCGTTCGCCGTCGGCAGTTTCCTCAAGCCGGACCGCGACAGTGCTGTCGTAGCCCGCGGCATCCACTGCATTGTCGATCAGGTTTCCCAGGACCGTGATGACGTCGCCGGTCCTGTCCGGCGTGCACACTGAATCCGGGCTCACCAGGATTTCCACGCCGCGCTCGGCGCAGACCGTGGACTTGGCTATCAGCAGTGCCCGGACGTCGTGATCGGTGACTCCTGCGGCCAGCGGACGGTTGACGAAGGCGGCGTCGCTGTGGCTGCGGCCGAGGTATTCCACGGCCTTGGCCTGCTCGCCGAGCTCCAGGAGACCCGAGATCACGTGCAGTTTGTTGGCGAATTCGTGGGCCTGGGCCCGCAGCGCCTGGGTCACGTCCAGGGCACCGTCGCGGTCGCGGAGGATCGTGTGGAGTTCGGTCCGGTCGCGAAGAATGAGGACCTTGCCCACTTCACGGCCGTCCACCGTGGCGTCGTTGACCTTGCCCAGGAGGATCCGCTCGCCGGAGAGCACCAGTTCTTCGGTGGCTGAGCCGGCGGCTAGCAGCGCGCGGATCCCGGGTTCCAGGCATTCGCTGGCCGGCTTTCCGGTGATTTCCTCGCCAACGCCCAGCAGACGGCGGGCCTCGTCGTTGACCAGCGCCACCTTCCCCTCGGCATCGACGGCGACGAGCCCCTCGCCCAGGCCGTGGAGCATCGCGTCGCGGGTCTCCAGCAGGGCCGCGATGTCCTCCGGCTCCAGCTTGTAGATCCGGCGCCAGACGAGTTTGGAAATGTACATCGCCCCCAGCGACCCGAGGAGTGCCGCCCCGAGGAGCCAGCCGAACAGCTGCGGCAGATCCTCGTAGAGGTCCTCGGCCAGGGTACTTTCCAGCACACCGACCGAGGCCGAGCCGATCACGGTCCCGGCGGCGTCGAAGATGGGAACCTTGACCCGCCACGACTCACCCAGCGTCCCTGTCTGGGTGCCGACGTAGATCTCGCCGGAGAGCGGCACCGACGGATCGGTGGACACTGGCCGGCCGATTTCCGCCGGGTGCGGGTGGGACTGGCGGACGCCGTCGCGGTCCGTCACCACCACATAGGTGACATTCGAGGCCTGCCGGATGACTTCGGCGATGGGCTGGATGGTCTGCGCCGGCCGCGGCGTGCCGAGGGCATCCACCACGGAGGGCAGCCGGGCCACACTTTCCGCCACTCCGATCAGCCGGCCTTTATACGCGTCCCGGAGCTGTTGTTCCTGCATCCGGATGGTCACGGCCCCTACTGCCGTCAGGACGGCCAGCACAATGCCGAGCTGCAGCGCCACCAGTTGGAAGCGTAAGGGAATCCTGTGAACCATGTCACAAGTTTCCCATCCGGCCGCGGCCTCTCGGCCCAAACCGGGGCTTCGGGCCGTGACCAATATGACCACTACTACCTCTATGGCCAAATTCTGGCCCCCGCCCCGGGCCGCTCCTAGTCTCTGGGAAGTGATTCCGATGACGTGCATCACATTTCTACTAGGAGAAACCATGACCTCCCACTCCAATTTCACCCGGCCCAACTTCACCCGCCGGGCCGCCCTCGCGGCCGGGGCAGCCGGCGTCGTCCTCGCCCTGTCGGCCTGTGCAGGCGGCGCAAGCGGCGCGTCCGGCCAGAACGCTGCCGGGGACCAGATCAAGAAGCTGAGCATCATCGTTCCGGCCAATCCGGGCGGCGGCTGGGACCAGACGGGCCGTGCCATGCAGCAGGACCTGCAGTCCAACAAACTGGTCACCTCCGCCCAGGTCAGCAACATCGGCGGCGGCGGCGGCACGAACGGCCTCGCCAAGCTGGCCACCGAGAAGGACGTCAACACGCTCATGGTGATGGGCTACGTCATGGTGGGCGCCGTGGAAACCAACGCCGCCAAGACCCGGCTGGAGGACACCACACCCATTGCGCGCCTGACCGAGGAGCCGCTGGTTCTGGTGGTCCCGGCCTCGTCCAAATACCAGTCCGTCAAGGACCTCGTGGATGACATCAAGGCCAACGGCAAGGGCGTGGCGATCACCGGCGGCTCAGCCGGCGGAGCGGACCACATCCTGGCCGGCCAGATCCTCAAGTCCCAGGGCGTCGAATCCGACAAGCTGAACTACATCGGCTACTCCGGCGGCGGCGAATCGATCGCCGCGCTGCTCGGCAACAAGGTCCAGGCCGGCATCTCCGGCGTGGGGGAGTACGCCGAGCAGGTCAAGGCCGGCAAGGTGCGGGCGCTCGCCGTATCCGGCACGTCCGAGGCGCCGGCCCTGCCGGGCGTCAAGCCCCTGAAAGACCAGGGAGTCGACGTCGTGCTGACCAACTGGCGCGGGGTGGTGGCGCCCGGTTCCATCGATGACGCGCAGAAGGCGAAGCTGACCGAGGTAGTCACCAAGCTGCACGGCACCGAAGCCTGGAAGGCCACCCTGGCCAAGAACAACTGGGCCGACGCCTTCCTCGCCGGCGACGAGTTCAAGACCTTCCTCACGGAGGACATCGCCAAGGTCAAGACCACGCTGACTGAGATCGGCCTGGTCAAGTAACAATGTCCGTCCAAGTCAGCACCCCCGCCAGGCGGCCCACGGGGGAGATCCTCTTCGCCCTGGTGTTCGTCAGCGTGGGCGTGGCGGGTCTCCTGGCGGCGGGGTCCATCCCGATCCCGCCGTCGGAGACCGGCATCGGCCCGCGGGCCTTCCCGTACATCGTGTGCAGCATGCTGGTCATCGTTGGCGCCGGAATCGTCGCCCAGGTGTTCCGCGGCAAGGTGGGCCAGGCCGAGGAAAGCGAAGACCTCGACGCCACCGCCAAAACCGACTGGATGGCCCTCGCGAAACTCGTGGGCTTCGTGGTGCTCCACATCTTCCTGATCGAACCGGCGGGCTGGCCCGTTGCCGCCGCCGTGCTGTTCAGCGGGGCGGCCTGGTCGCTTGAGGCCAAGCCGCTCTGGAAGGCGGTCATCATTTCCGTGGTGCTGGCGCTCGTTCTCCAGTACGTCTTCGGCGGGCTGCTGGGCGTATCCCTGCCGCCGGGCCCGCTGCTTGAGGGGGTGCCGTTCTTCAATGGATAGCTTCATGATGCTCCTTGAGGGCTTCTCGACGGCGCTGCAGCCGGTCTACCTGCTGTATGCCCTGGGCGGCGTCTTCGTCGGCACCGCCGTCGGCGTGCTGCCCGGCATCGGTCCGGCGATGACCGTCGCTCTGCTGATGCCCATCACCTACGCGCTGGATCCCGCGGCCGCCCTGATCGTGTTCGCCGGCATCTACTACGGCGGCATGTACGGCGGCTCCACCACCTCCATCCTGCTCAACACGCCGGGCGAGTCGTCCTCGATCGTCACCGCGCTCGAGGGCAACAAGATGGCCAAAGCGGGCCGGGGCGCGGCGGCACTGGCGACGGCGGCGATCGGCTCGTTCGTCGCCGGCACCATCGCGACGGTGCTGCTGTCCTTCCTGGCGCCGGTGGTCGCGGAACTGGCCGTCGGCCTGGGACCCGTGGACTATGTGGCGCTTATGGTCGTGGCATTCCTCACCGTCGGTGCCCTGCTGGGCGCCTCCGTGCTGCGCGGCCTCGCGTCGCTGGCCCTGGGGCTGTTCATCGGGATGATCGGCATCGATGACAGCACCGCGCAGCAGCGCTTCACCTTCGACAACCCCACCCTGGTGGACGGCATCGACATGGTCCTCGTGGCGGTGGGGCTCTTCGCCCTCGGTGAGGCCCTGTACGTGGCCTCGAAACTGCGGCACGGGCCGGTCGAGGTCATCCCGGTCAGCAAGGGCAAGAACGCCTGGCTGTCGAAGGAGGACTGGAAGCGGTCCTGGAAGCCGTGGCTCCGGGGCACCTTCATCGGGTTCCCGATCGGCACGGTGCCGGCCGGCGGCGCCGACGTCTCCACGTTCCTGTCCTACGCCGCGGAGCGGAAACTGGCCAAGGGCAGCAACAAGGCACAGTTCGGCAAGGGTGCCATCGAGGGTGTGGCCGGTCCGGAAGCGGCGAACAACGCCGCGGCCGCGGGCGTCCTGGTCCCGCTGCTGACGCTCGGGATCCCGACGACGGCGACGGCAGCCATGATGCTGACGGCGTTCCAGCGCTACCAGATCCAGCCCGGGCCACTGCTCTTCGAAAACCAGGGCGCGCTGGTGTGGACCCTGATCGCCTCCCTGTATGTCGGAAACCTGATGCTGCTGGTGCTGAACCTGCCCCTCGTGGGCCTGTGGGTGAAGATCCTGCAGATCCCGCGGCCCTACCTGTACGCGGGAATCCTGGTCTTCGCGGCACTGGGCGCGTTCTCGGTGAACTTTGCGGCGGCCGACGTCGGGATCCTGCTGGTGGTGGGCATACTGGGCTACTTCATGCGCCGCTACGGCTATCCCGTGGCGCCCATGGTGGTGGCGATGATCCTCGGGCCGATGTTCGAAGTTCAGCTGCGGCGCTCACTGCAGCTGTCGCAGAACGATCCCGTGGCCCTGTTCTCTTCGCCGTTCGCGGTGATCGTGTATGTCTCCATGGCCCTGATCTTCGTGGGCTCGTGGTGGCTTCGCCGCCGTCAGGCCTCGCTGGAGGCCGCGCCGGTGAAAGAGGAGTTGTCCGTCTAGGCAGGACGCAGTGATTCGACACAGATGGCCGGAATGGTGACCACCATTCCGGCCATCTGTGTCGAATGGGACTCAGTCCTCCGGCGGCTCAGTCCTCCGGAGGCAGGGACAGCGGCGGGATGGACTCGTGCAGCGGAATCCGGATCCAGCGCTGGCCCGTGGTGCGGAACTCCGCCCGGGTGGCGAAACGGTACAGGTAGCTGCGGGCACGCACCCAGCGGGGCCGGGCGCCGTCGAACGGGTCATGGCGCAACAGGCGCAGCGTGGGGCGGTCGGCCTCCAGGAGCCTGGCCAGGAACGCGTAGAACCACTCCTCGTGCACGGTGCGCAGCGGCAGGAACCACATCAGCCAGTCGAGGCGCAGGTGATAGGGCGCCCACTGGCGCGGGATACGGCGGACGTCACCGGGTTTGCCGCGGAAGCCGTATTCCCGCCAGTCCGCAGTTTCGTCGGGCTCCGCTGAGAGGGTTCCTTCCACCGCGATTTCGATCCGCTGCTTGGTCACCGAACCGAAGGCGCCGTAGGTGTTCCCGAGCTGCCAGCGGTTGAAACTGGCGTTCATCAGCTGGTAGTGGGAGAACAGGTTCTCGATGGGCCGGTAGCTGAGCACTACGAGGAACACGGTGGCGACCAGCACCACCACGAGCCACGCGACCGGCGCCTGGCTGCCCGCCGCAGCCGCAGCCGCAGCCGCAGCCGCAGCCGCCCCGGTATCCGCGGTGTTGCCTGCCGCAGCAGTGTGCCAGTCGAGCGGGATGGCCGGGACCAGGGCATGCGCCACTGGGTCGCTGACCGCGGCGAAAGCGAGCAGGATCGCCATCCAGTTGAGCCAGGCGAAGTTCCCGCTCGCCACCAGCCAGAGCTGCGTGAAGATGATGATTCCCGCGGCCACGCTGGCCAGCGGCTGCGGGGCGAACAGGAAGAACGGCACCACCAGCTGGGCGAAATGGTTGCCGAGGACCTCCAGCCGGTGCCACGTCTTGGGCAGCAGATGCGCCTGCCGGCTGAGCGGCCCGGGCATGGGCTGGGTCTCGTGGTGGTAGTACAGGGCTGTCAGGTCACGCCATTCCCGGCCGCCGCGGATCTTGATCATGCCTGCGCCAAACTCGAGGCGGAACACCAGCCAGGCCAGCAGGATCAGGATGGTCCGCGGCGGAGGAGTCTGGTCGGAGCCGAGGAAGGCCACAATGAACCCGGCCTCCAGCAACAGCATCTCCCAGCCGAAGCCGTAGAAGGTTTGCCCCACATTGACGATCGACATGTACAGCAGCCACAGCGCCAGGAACGCCAGCATGGGAACCCATGGCGGGCCAAGCTGCGGCAGGCCCAGGACCAGCGTGGCGGCAATCGCCATCCCGGCCCGGCACACCGTGCGCAACAGCCGGTCCGAGTACCGCCAGCTGAACAGGGTGGGCCGGCGCAGGCGGCCGGAGCGGGCCACGAAATCCGGCACCGGCAACAGTCCGCGCTCGCCGAGAAGGGCCGGGAACTGGTTATGCGAGGACAGGAAGGCGACCAGGAACAGGGCGGCGACGCCGCGCTGCAGCACCTGCCGGGCGAACTCGTACTCCGGCGCGTCGAACCAGGCGGTCCATTCCACGAATCCCACGTTACGCCAGCGGTCCGCGGCGTCAACACGGGCGCCGAGGTGGCACTTCGCGGCAGTGTTTCGCGCCGACACTGCCGCGACATGCCCACTCGACGGGCAAACCCGGGCACCGGGCGCGTGCGGGATACTTGAATCATGCAGCCGCGCAAGATCGTCCTCCTCGGGTCCACCGGTTCCATCGGCACGCAGGCGATTGACGTCGTCGACGGCGCCCCGCACCTCTTCGAGGTTGTGGCGCTCAGCGCTGGCGGCCGCAACCTCGACCTCCTGGCCCGGCAGGCCGTCCACACCCGGGCCCGGGCCGTCGGCGTCGCGTCCGGAGACGCGGACGCCCTCAAGGCACGGATCGACGACGCCGCCGGCGCGGCCGGCGTGACCGGCTACCGGCCCGAGATCATCACCGGGCCGGACGCCTCCACCCGGATCGCCGAGATCGAAGCCGACGTGGTGCTCAACGGCATCACCGGCTCGATCGGCCTGGCGCCCACCCTGGCCGCGCTCAAATCCGGTGCCACCCTGGCCCTGGCCAACAAGGAATCCCTGATTGTCGGCGGCGCGCTGGTCAAGGCCGCGGCCCGCGAAGGCCAGATCGTCCCGGTCGATTCGGAACACTCGGCCATCGCCCAGTGCCTGCGCTCCGGTTCCGCGGCCGAGGTGGACCGGCTCATCCTCACCGCGTCCGGGGGTCCCTTCCGCGGCAAGACCCGCGAGGAGCTGCACGATGTCTCCCCGCAGGATGCCCTGGCCCACCCCACCTGGGACATGGGGCTCATGGTCACCACCAATTCCGCCAGCCTGGTCAACAAGGGCCTGGAAGTGATTGAGGCGCATCTGCTCTTCGACATCCCGCTGGACCGGATCGACGTCGTGGTCCACCCGCAGTCCGTGGTCCACTCGATGGTCCAGTTCATCGACGGCTCCACGATTGCTCAGGCCTCACCCCCGGATATGCGCCTGCCCATCGCCCTGGGCCTCGGCTGGCCGGACCGTGTGCCGCAGGCGGCCCGGCCGTGCGACTGGAGCAAAGCCACCAGCTGGACTTTCGAGCCGCTGGACACCACGGCGTTCCCCGCCGTCGGACTGGCGAAGGACGCCGCCCGGCAGGGGAGCACCTTCCCGGCGGTCTTCAACGCCGCTAACGAGGAAGCCGTGATGGCGTTCCATGCCGGCCGGATCCGGTTCACCGACATCGTCGATACCATCGAAGCAGTCCTCAGCGAACACACAGGATCCTCCGGGCTGACGGTGGAGTCCGTGCTGGATGCTGAAAGATGGGCACGCGCCCGCACCCACGAACGTTTAGCCGTCAGAAGCGTCTAGTTTGCCAGTTTTTAGGAAGCAGCAGATTCAAGCATGAGCCCCGTCCTCCTCTTTATCCTCGGTGTCGTCTTTGTGGCGATCGGCATCGCCGTGTCCATTGCCCTCCACGAGGTGGGCCACCTGCTGCCGGCGAAGCTGTTCAAGGTCCGGGTCACCAAATACATGATCGGCTTCGGACCCACGCTCTGGTCCCGCAAGAAGGGCGAGACCGAATACGGTTTCAAGGCCATTCCGCTGGGCGGCTTCGTCTCCATGATCGGCATGTACCCGCCGAACAAGGACGACGGCACGGTGCGCCCCTCCAGCACCGGCATGTTCCAGTCCCTCGCCTCGGACGCCCGCTCGCTGGCCCACGAGGAAGTCGGCCCCGCCGACGGGGACCGCGTCTTCTACAAGCTGCCGGTCTGGAAGAAGATCGTTGTGATGCTCGGCGGGCCGGCCATGAACATGCTGATCGGGCTCGCGCTGACGGCCGTGCTGCTGATGGGCTTCGGCACCGCCACACAGACCACCACCATCGCCGACGTCTCCAAATGCCAGGTCGCGGCCGGCGAAACCGTGGACCCGGACTCCGCCGACTGCAAGCTCACGCCGGCCGCCGCCGCGGGACTGTTGCCCAACGACGTCATCACCTCCTTCGACGGCAAGGCCGTCACCAGCTGGGAAGAACTCACCGGCTGGATCCGCGCGTCCGCGGACAAACAGGTCAGCATCACGGTGGAGCGCGACGGCGTCCCGGTCACCACCACCGTCACGCCGGTCCTCTCCGCGCGTCCCGTGGTGGGCGAGGACGGACGCCAGGCCAAGAACGACGACGGCACCCTGCAGTACCAGGACGTCGGCTTCCTGGGCATCGGCGCGCAGACCGCCCTCGTGCCGCAGCCGGCGTCGACGGTACTGCCCATGGCGGGGGAGAACATCAAGCAGATCACCGGCGTCGTCCTGAACCTGCCGGCCCGGGTGGCCGGCGTGGCGCAGGCGGCCTTCAGTGAGGAGCCGCGCGACCCCAACGGGCCCATCAGCGTGGTGGGTGTAGGGCGGGTGGCCGGCGAGGTCGCCGCGATGGAGCAGGTGCCCATGCAGTCCCGGGTGGCTACCCTGGTGGGGCTCCTGGCCGGCCTCAACTTCGCCCTGGCCGTCTTCAACCTCATTCCGCTGCTGCCGCTCGACGGCGGCCACGTGGCCGGCGCGCTGTACGAAGGGGCCCGCCGCCGGATCGCCAAGCTCTTCGGCCGCCCGGACCCCGGCGCCTTCGATATTGCCAAGCTGCTCCCGGTGACCTATGTGGTGGCGGTGCTGCTGATGGGCATGGGCGCCCTGCTGATCTACGCGGACATCGTCAAGCCCGTCAACCTCTTCGGCTGACCCGGCAGGTTCCGGCATTCCCTGCGGTCCGGGGGCACTTTGCTGTGGTCCGCCGTCGAAGTGAACGATGGCGCCCGGCGTGTTTGTGTCAAAGTGCCCCCGGGCGGTCGCCGGAGACGTTCGTAGGTGCGGGCGCCCCGCCGGCGAACCGGATCACGATGATTTACCAACATCAGCCTAATTTGGCTGATTAGTAGAAATCAGTTGAAAGTGATTGATTATCGAACATCAGCCCTTTAGGGTGGGGCTATGTACGTGATGACCATCGACCAGCGCGGCAGCAGCGCCGACGTGGACCGTGTGCCGGGCCTCCTGGCGGAGCTGGCCGGGCTGTCCACGGCCGGGCGCTTCGAGCGCTCAGTGGGCGACGAGGTGCAGGGCGTCGTGGAGCGTCCGGACGAAGTCGTCGACATTGCCCTGCACGCCCTGAGAAGCGGACGCTGGTACGTGGGAATCGGGGTGGGCGCGGTGGACCTGCCGCTGCCTGCCAGCCCCAGGGAGGGATCCGGGCCGGCTTTCGTGGCGGCGCGGGTGGCCGTCGAGAATGCCAAATCCGGATCCGCCCATGTGCCGCTGGCCGTTGTCTCCGGAGGGCTGCGCAGGGGAGCGGCCGCTCCGTCGCCCGCAGGATCCGCCGGCGCCCGCGCCTGCGCCAATGCCGAGGCAGTGCTGCGGCTGATCGGGCGGCTCGTCCAGGACCGGTCTGCCGCCCAGTGGAAAGTCGTGGATGTGCTGCGCTCGGTGCAGCACGATCACTCCGGCACACACGGCACGCAGAAAATCGCCGCCCGGGAACTGGGAATTACCGAACAATCGGTGAGCCGTGCGCTGCTGCGCTCCGGCTGGCAGGAAGAATGGGCAGCGAGGCCGGCGGCGGAAATGCTGCTGTCCTTCGCCCATGGAGCAATCACCGGCACCGGCGACGCCGGCGGGCAGCCTGCGGGCCAGGCCCGGGACGCGGGCGTGGCCCAGCAACCGGATTCCCGCCCCCGGGACAGTACAGAAGGAGACCGGTGGACGCCCTCTGGATCACGCTGACCCTGCTCACAGCCGGCTTCGCCGGCTGGCCCGTGACCGCGCTGGTCTTCCGGCTCGCCCGCACCATCGACGACAGGGCCGACGCCGGCGCCGCGGACCCGGCCAATGACCCCGCGGCGGATGTCACCGTTGACCCCTCGACCGCCGGCACCCCCACTTCCGGCTCCGCCAGTCCCGGCGCAGGCTCCGCGGCCGTCTCGGTCAACAGCGTCAGGATCCTGCGCGGCGGCGCGATCATCGGTGTGCTGGAGCGGCTGGCAGTCTGCCTCGCGATTCTGGCCGGCGAGCCGGTCGCCATCGCCTACGTGGTTGCCATCAAGGGCCTGGGCCGCTTTGCCGAGCTGAAGGAGACGCCGGTTGCCGCGGAGCGGTTCATTATCGGCACCCTCACTTCCCTGCTGTGGGCTGCCGGCGTCGCAGCCCTGGCCAAAGTGCTCTTCCTGGGCTGACGCGGCGGCCGCCCGGATGGGTACCTGCCCGGCGGGGCGATAGTGTATCCGTATGACTGTTTTTGCTGTTGAGTACGTCTACGTCGCCGAATCCTCCGAAGCCCGCGACGCCACCCGCCCCGCGCATCGCGAATGGACCGCAGGACTTGCCCAGGAGGGAACGCTGCTCGCCAGCGGCCCCTATGGCGACGGCGCCGGTGCCCTGCTCATCTTCAAGGCCGCCGACGAACAGGCCCTGAATGAGGTCCTGAAGCAGGATCCCTTCGCCTCCGCCGGTGCCATCTCCGGTACCCGCACCATGGTCTGGGCACCCGTGACCGGCCTCCTTGCCGGCCACGCCGCCTGACCAACCCCGCCAGACCTACTTCGATACAAGGAGTCCATGTGACCTCGGTCAGCCTGGGAATGCCTGCAGCACCGCCCCCCGTCCTTGCGCCGCGCCGCAAAACCCGCCAGATCAAGGTGGGCTCGGTGGGCGTCGGTTCCGATTCGCCCATCAGCGTGCAGTCGATGACCACCACGCCCACCACGGACATCAACGCCACTCTGCAGCAGATCGCCGAGCTTACGGCCTCCGGCTGCGACATTGTGCGCGTCGCCTGCCCGTCCGCGGACGACGCCGAGGCGCTGCCGATCATCGCCAAGAAGTCCCAGATCCCGGTGATCGCGGACATCCACTTCCAGCCGAAGTACGTCTTTGCCGCCATAGAGGCAGGCTGTGCCGCGGTCCGGGTGAACCCCGGCAACATCCGCAAGTTCGATGACCAGGTCAAGGAAATCGCGCGCGCTGCGAAGGATCACGGCACCTCGATCCGGATCGGTATCAACGCCGGATCCCTCGAGCCTGGCATCCTGAAGAAGTACGGCAAGGCCACACCGGAGGCCCTCGTGGAATCCGCCGTATGGGAAGCCTCGCTGTTCGAAGAGCATGGCTTCAACGACTTCAAGATCTCGGTCAAGCACAACGATCCGGTCATTATGGTTGCCGCATACGAGATGCTCGCCGAACAGGGCGACTGGCCGTTGCACCTCGGCGTCACGGAGGCCGGTCCCGCGTTCCAGGGCACCATCAAGTCGGCCACGGCCTTCGGTGCGCTGCTCTCCCGCGGCATCGGTGACACCATCCGTGTGTCCCTTTCCGCGCCGCCGGTGGAGGAAATCAAGGTCGGCAACCAGATCCTGCAGTCGCTCAACCTGCGCCCGCGCAAGCTCGAGATCGTCTCCTGCCCGTCCTGCGGCCGCGCCCAGGTGGATGTGTACACGCTCGCCGAGCAGGTGACGGCCGGGCTGGAAGGCATGGAGATCCCGCTGCGGGTTGCCGTGATGGGCTGCGTCGTGAACGGACCCGGCGAAGCCCGCGAAGCAGATCTGGGCGTCGCGTCTGGCAACGGCAAGGGCCAGATCTTTGTGAAGGGCGAGGTCATCAAGACTGTCCCCGAAAGCCAGATTGTTGAGACACTGATCGAAGAGGCCATGCGTATCGCCGAAGAGATGGGGGAGGCCGATGGCGAAGATGCTGTCAAGGGTAGCCCCGTGGTTAGCGTCTCGTAAGGACGGCGCCGGTACCGGCGTCGCCGTCCGGACCCTGGGGGGATCGGACACGTCCCAGCTGCGGGACCTGGCCCGGCAAGACGCCGTCGCCAATGTCTTTATCCTGTCCCACCTGGAGACAGCCGGTTCGGCGGCTCCCACCGCCGGCGGCGCCAGCATCCTTGGCGTGTTCGACGGCGGCACGCTCCTGGGAGCCTGCTGGGCCGGTGCCAATCTGGTGCCGGTGCAGCTGGACCCGGAGCTGGCCGTCGCGGTGTCGCTGGCGGCGCACCGCTCGGGCCGCCGGTACGCCTCCATCTTCGGCCCGGCCGACTCGGTGCTTGCCCTGTACGCGGGGCTGGAACAGTTCGGCCAGACGGCCCATGAGATCCGCGAGGACCAGCCGCTGCTGACGATCACCGGGCCGCCCGACGTGGCTCCGAATCCGCAGCTGGGCTTTGGCCAGCTGGCCGACTTCGACAAGATCCTGCCTGCGTGCGCGGCGATGTTCGAAGAGGAGGTGGGTTATTCCCCGTACCTGGGCGGCCGGGAGTACTACAGCCGCCGGGTGAAGGGCCTTATCCGTGAGGGGCATTCGCTGGTCCACCTCGACGCAGCCGGCGAGGTGGTCTTCAAAGCGGAACTCGGAGCAGTCACCCCGGAGGTGACGCAGGTCCAGGGCGTGTGGATGAACCCCGCCCTCCGCGGACAGGGCCTCAGCGCCGGATACATGGCCGCCGTCGTGGTCCAGGCGCAAAGCCGGGCACCGGTGACCAGCCTTTATGTGAACAGTTTCAACACCCGTGCGAGGGCCACCTACGACCGGGTGGGCTTCCGCCAGGTAGGCACGTTCGCCACCGTACTCTTCTGACGTCGGACGTTTCTGACCCCGTACTCTTCTGACCTCAAATCTTTCCTGACCAGCACGGAATTAACTTCAGTGCACTTCTATCCCGGTGGTAACACTGGCCACACGGAAAAATATCTGGATGCGGACTCTTGTTTTCGTGCCCTGCGTCACATAGGTTCGAGCTAGCCGTGTCGCTTGGGCACGTGTTTCCCCGGGGGCAATAGCCGGGGGTGCAGACGCCCTGGAGGGCAACACAACGGAACTCACAGCCAAGACTTTGGCGGTGCTGGGGCCGCGGAGCCACGCCATGACAGGATGACCAGCCGGAAACGGCCAGGGGCTTCCGTCAGTTATGGCGTGGCTCTTCCGCGTCCGGGCTGGCGGTAGATTAGTACCTAGACTCTTGCCCGGTTGCCCGGTCTTACTGTTGCCCCGCACCTTCCCAGAAACGGATAGATACCCAGTGGTCCTTCGACTCTCCAAGCTGTTCCTGCGCACCCTGCGTGAAGATCCCGCCGACGCCGAAGTGGCCAGCCACCGGCTCCTGGTCCGTGCTGGGTACATCCGCCGCGCCGCCCCGGGCATCTACACCTGGCTTCCGCTGGGCCTGAGCGTGCTGCGCAAGGTGGAGACGATCATCCGCGAGGAAATGTCCGCCATCGGCGCGCAGGAAGTCCACTTCCCGGCCCTGCTGCCCAAGGAACCCTACGAGGCCACCAACCGCTGGACCGAGTACGGCGAGGGCATCTTCAGGCTCAAGGACCGCAAAGGCAACGACTACCTGCTGGCGCCCACGCACGAGGAAATGTTCACCCTGCTGGTCAAGGACCTGTACTCCTCGTACAAGGACCTGCCGCTGAGCATCTACCAGATCCAGAACAAGTACCGCGACGAGGCACGTCCCCGGGCGGGTCTGCTGCGCGGCCGCGAATTCATCATGAAGGACTCCTACTCCTTCGACGTCGACGACGCCGGCCTGGACGCCAGCTACGAGGCGCACCGCGGCGCCTACCTGAAGATCTTCGAGCGCCTGGGCCTCGAGGTCGTTCCGGTATCCGCCACCGCCGGAGCCATGGGCGGGTCCAAGAGCGAGGAATTCCTGCACCCCACCGAGATCGGCGAGGACACCTTCGTGCGCTCCGCCGGCGGGTACGCAGCCAACGTGGAGGCCGTGACAACCGTTGTCCCCGCGGACATCGACTTCAGCAACGCCCCGGCTGCCGAAGTCCGCGACACCCCGGATACCCCCACCATCGAGACGCTCGTGGATGCCGCCAACGTCCTGGTGCCCCGGGCAGAGGCCGACGGCGGCGCCTGGACTGCCGCCGACACGCTCAAGAACGTCGTCCTCGCCGTCACCCTGCCCACCGGCGAACGCCAGCTCGTCGTCATCGGCGTTCCGGGCGACCGCGGCGTGGACCTCAAGCGCGTGGAAGCGAACATCGGCTCCTTCCTGCCCATCGCCGGTGAGATCACCCTCGAAGCCGCCGGCGAGGAGGACCTCAAGAAGCAGCCCCTCATCGTCAAGGGCTACCTCGGACCGGGCCTGTCCCTCGACGCTCCGCTGCTCGGCACCGAAGGGGCCGCCAAGCTGCTGTACCTGGTGGATCCCCGGGTGGTCAGCGGCACCGCGTGGGTCACCGGCGCCAACGAGGCCGGCAAGCACGTCTTCGGCCTGGTCGCAGGACGCGACTTCGGCTGGGACGGCGTCATCGAGTGCACCGAGGTGCGCGCCGGCGACGAAGCCCCGGACGGCTCCGGCCCGCTGGAAACCGCCCGCGGCATCGAAATGGGCCACATCTTCCAGCTCGGCCGCAAGTACGCCGAAGCCCTGGAACTGAAAGTCCTGGACCAGAACGGCAAGCAGGTTGTGGTGACTATGGGGTCCTACGGCGTCGGCGTCACTCGGGCCGTCGCGGCCCTGGCCGAATCCAACCATGACGACAAGGGCCTCGTCTGGCCCCGCGCCGTCGCGCCGGCCGATGTCCACGTTGTGGCCGTGGGCCGCGGCGAGGAAATCTTCGCTGCAGCCGAGAAGCTGGCGCTCGAGCTTGAAGCCGCCGGCCTCGACGTGATCTACGACGACCGTCCCAAGGTGTCCCCGGGTGTGAAGTTCGGCGACGCGGAGCTGGTCGGCGTGCCGACCATCCTCGCCGTCGGGCGCGGGCTGGTGGACGGCGTGGTCGAGATCAAGGACCGCCGCAGCGGCAACGCCGAAAACATCGCCGTTGAGAAGGCTGTCGACTACGTGGTCGACGCCGTCCGCAACCACTAGCCCGCACTTCCAGGCGTGGTTTCCGGACTCGAATCAATCGAGCTCAGCACCCTCATCCTGATCGTGGTCGCCGGCTTTGCCGCGGGCTGGGTCGATGCCGTCGTGGGCGGCGGGGGACTGATCCAGCTCCCGGCGATGCTGCTGGTGCCGGGCATCAGCCCGGTCCAGGCGCTGGCGACGAACAAGATGGGGTCGATTTTCGGCACCACTACCAGCGCCGTCACGTACTACGGCCGGGTGCGGCCGGATCTGCGCACAGCGCTGCCCATGGCCGTCATTGCCATGGCCGGGAGCTTCGGCGGGGCCGTGCTCGCGGCCAACCTCCCGGCCAGCGTGTTCAAACCCATCATCCTGGTGGCGCTGGTCGCCGTCGCGCTGTTCACCGCGTTCCGGCCCAACGTGGGGGAGCTGACCAAGCTGCGGCACAACGGCCACCGGCACTATGTGCTCGCGTGCCTGATCGGCGGTGTGATCGGCTTCTACGACGGACTGATCGGCCCCGGCACTGGGTCCTTCCTGGTCATCGCGCTCGTCTCGGCCATGGGCTATGCCTTCCTCGAGGCCAGTGCCAAGGCGAAGATCGTGAACATGGCCACGAACGCCGGGGCCCTGCTGTTCTTCGTGCCGCACGGTGCCGTGCTGTGGGGTCTTGGGCTGGTCCTTGGCGTTGCGAACATGGCCGGCGGTTACCTCGGCGCCCGGACAGCCGTGACGCAGGGAAACAAATTCATTCGCATCGTGTTCCTCGCCGTGGTGGCGGCGCTGATCGTCAAGCTCGGCTCCGACATCTGGCACGACAACTTCGCCTGACACCCCTCCCCGTCCCCGTGGCCGCGGGCGTAGCATGCAGCTATGTCAGCTCCTGAAGAACGCTACAGCGACGCCCTGGAGTCCGCTGCCCGGCACGCGCGCCGGTGGCTGGAGAGCCAGGAGACACGGCACGTGGGCCCGCGGGTGACCGCGGCGGACCTCGCGTCCGCCTTCGGAGGTCCGCTGCCCCGCGGCGGAATGCCGGCGGCGGAGGTGGTGGACTACCTGGCCGCGAAGTCCGAACCGGGGCTTATGGCCATGCCCTCCGGACGGTTCTTCGGCTGGGTCATCGGCGGCACCCTGCCGGCCGCGCTGGCCGCGGACTGGCTGGTTAGCGCGTGGGACCAGAACGCCGTGCTCCGCTTGGCCACCCCAGCGACGGCGGCCATCGAAGAGGCCGCCGGCGCCTGGCTGCTTGAGCTGCTGGGTCTCCCAGAAGAATCCGACGTTGGTTTTGCCACCGGCGCCACGATGGCGAACTTCGCCGGTCTCGCCGCCGCGCGGTGGCGCCTGATGGCCGACGCCGGCTGGGACCTCGACGGCGACGGCCTCGCCGGCGGCCCGCGGATCCGCTGCTTCGTGGGCCAGGAACGACACGACTCGATCGACCTCGGCCTGCGGTATTTGGGGCTGGGCCGGCCCACGGTGGTCCCCGCGGACCGGCAGGGCCGCATCGACCCGTGGGAGCTGGACCGGGCCCTGGGCAGCGCCGTCGAGCAGGCGTCAGCCACCGGATCCGGCCCGGCCCCGCTGTTGGTCTGCCTGCAGGCCGGCAACCTGCACTCCGGGGCCTTTGATCCGTTCCTGGAGGCAATCGCCGTCGCAAAGGCACGCGGCGCCTGGGTTCACGTGGACGGCGCGTTCGGGCTCTGGGCCGCGGCCGTCCCGGAGCTCGCCGCCCTGACCGCGGGGATGCAGGGCGCCGACTCGTGGGGCACCGACGCGCACAAGACCCTCAACGTGCCCTATGACTGCGGGATCGCGGTGGTGCGGGATGCCCGGGCCCTGCGCGCGGCCATGGGCCTGCACACCAGCTACCTGATCCAGGATGCGGACGGCGCGGCGGACCCCTTCGAGTCCGTACCGGAATTGTCCCGCCGCGCCCGCGGGGTGCCGGTCTGGGCCGCGCTGAAGTCACTGGGCCGGGACGGCGTCGTCGCCCAGGTCCGCGGGCTGGTGCTGCACGCCCGGCAACTGGCGGAGCGGCTGTCGGCGCTGGACGGCGTCGAGGTGCTCAACGACGTCGACTACACCCAGGTCTCGCTGGCCTTCGGCGACGACGCGACGACCCGCGCGGTAACCGCCCGGATCATCGCCGACGGCAGGGTCTGGATGTCCGGATCGCGCTGGCAGGACCGCGACATCCTGCGGATCTCGGTCAGCAACTGGAGCACGGACGACGCCGATGTGGCAGTCGCCGTCGACGCCGTCCGGGACGCCCTGGCGGCGGTCCGCGGGTCCGGCGGCTAGCCGCCGGCTTCCCCGGGCGCCGGCAGTTCGTGCGGCGCGGGAAGCCCGGGGAGGGTCCGGCCGGCCAGCGTGCTGGCCACCCAGAGCGACCGGGCAAGGTCGCCCTCGTGGCGTGGCTTCGCGGCGTACCAGAGGGCGTTTTCCACCTCGCGGGCCAGGCTCCATTGCAAGGCCACGTCGGCGTCGAGCCCTGCGGCCATGCTGAAGTCCTTGCAGCGCTCCAGCAGGCCCCGTTGGGGATCGGCCCGCGGCAGCTCCCGGATCCGGTTCCACAGCAGCGGTGCCACCGCGAATTCGGCCTCGCCGATCATGGGCTGCGGATCGATCGCGGCCCAGCCATCGCCCGGTTCACCTCCGTCGCCCTGCCGTTCGTCGCGGCCGGGCCGAGCCAAGATATTGAGGTAGTGCAGATCGGTATGCACCAGCACGTCCTTTCCCGAGCGGCGGCCGACGGCCCCGCGGGTCTGGCAGACCTCCAGCGCCGCTTCCAGCAGCCAGCGTGGGAAGGGCCGGCCCAGCCGGTCCCAGCTCTCCGGCAGCTCATCACTCCACTGCTCGGCCCGGGCCGCGACGTGGTTGAACTCCCGCCATTCAGGCCGCCCGTCCGGGGCAAGGCTCAGCTGGCGGACCAGCGCGCCCCAGACCGGAACGGCCTCGTCCATGGGCACGTCCTGGAGGGAACGGTCAGCGGCCAGGCGTTCCAGAAGCAGTGCACCCGCATCGGCGTCGTGGGCAAGGAGCCGCACCGCCCCGTGCCCGTTCCAGAGGGCCAGGGCATGGGGTTCCACGAGGGCTTCGTCGTGCGGATAGGCGACTTTCAGCACGGCGGCTATACCGCCGGCGGCGTCACCAACTGTGACTTTACTGACTGCGTCGGTGCGGCGCCGCACCGGGACCACGATGGCCCCGTGGCCGTTCCACGGCAGTGCGCCGGGCGCGAGGTCCAGCTCAAGCTGCCACTGCTCCAGGCAGTGCCTGACCAGCCGGGGCAGCGAGGAAAGCCAGTCGCGGCCGGGGGAGCTGCCGCCGTAGCGGCGGCCGAGATCGGGCGGAATGGGGATGTCTGCAGGCTGGCTCATCGGAGCCAGCGTAGTAGCTGGCGTGCGTCAGACGGTGATGCCGCTGGCGCCGAGCCAGCTGCCGATGAGGAAGGTCGCGATGAGCGCCGCGGCCCCGCCGATCACCACGCGGACGGCCGCCTTCGTCTTGGAGCCGCCGCCGATCCAGGCGCCGATGGCTCCGGTCAGGGCCAGGGCGACCAGCACGGCCACGAACGTCAGCGGCACGCGGATGTCCTCCGGCGGCAGCAGGATGGCCAGCATGGGCAGGATCGCGCCGATGAGGAACGCCGCGGCGGAGGCGAACGCGGCGTGCCACGGGCTGACAATGTCCGTTTCGTCGATGTGGAGTTCCGCGGAAAGGTGGGCACCGAGGGCATCGTGGGCAGTGAGTTCCTTCGCCACCGTGCGGGCCGTGTCGGCGCTGAGGCCCTTACCCTGGTAGATCGCGGCGAGTTCCTCGAGCTCCTCCTCGGGCTGTTCGGCCAGTTCCCGGCGTTCCTTTTCGATCAGGGCCTTCTGACTGTCCTTCTGGCTGCTCACGGAGACGTACTCGCCCAGGGCCATCGAGATTGAACCGCCCACGACGCCGGCCGCACCGGCGACGAGGATCGGCCCGGAATCAGTGGTCACGCCGGCGACGCCCACCACGATGGCGGCGACGGAGACGATGCCGTCATTGGCGCCCAGCACGCCCGCCCGCAGCCAGTTGAGCCGGTGCGCGATGTCGTTGTGGTGGGGTTCGTTCTCATGCTGGGTGGGGGCGGCTTGGCTGTCCATGACTACAGCAAAGCACCGGAGCCCACGGTTGGCCAGCATGAGGAGGCTAAGCAAAGTAAGCCCCGGCTTCCCCGGTGAGGGGAAAACCAGCAGGCTAGTGGCTGGGAGTGGGCGACGGCTCGGGCAGTTCCGGGAACTCTTGCGGGTCGGCCGCCAAGCCGGGCAGGGCGCCGGTCTCCGCTCCCCAGAGAGCTGAGCGGCGGGCTGCACCCACCAGGCCGGAGATCGCCCACTGACGGGTCTGGCCATCGCTCAGGCCCACGAGGTCGCCGTAGGCGGTTAGCGCCGAGGCCTCCAGAGCGCCGAGACCGGCGGCGGGGGAGGCGAGGAAGTCCGGCGCCAGGGTGTAGCCGGCCTCCCGGGGCGGCACCGGGGCGCAATGCACCCTGCTCAGGCCTTCAGCGTCCGTGGCGAGGGACTCGTGCCTGGTGAGCTGCCGCGACGCCGGGACGGCGGCGTCGCCGTCCATCCGGGTCAAGGCCACCTGATAGCCGTATACGGATTCCAGCTCGGTCCGCACGATGGCCGCCAGCGCTCCATGCAGCGTAGCGGCGGGGGAGTCCTGGTCAGCCGAAGCACCCGCCGGGGAGGACGACGGCGACCCCGTGGCGCCCGGGCAATTGCCGGACAGATCGTCGATTTCCGGGACCCCGACAGCGGGATCGGGCCCGGCGGGGGCCGGGGCCCCTGCGGCCGCGGCCAGGGACGACGCCTGGAGCAGCTGGGCGGTTCCGACGGCGGCCAGCAGCCTGGCCATGCCGCCGTCGGACTCGGCAGCGTCGGCGAACCGTTGCGAGGCGCTGGCCGCCAGTTCCGTCGCCAGCGCGGCGGCCGTAGCAGGCGGAGGGGAAGCGGCAGGGGAAACAGACGCGGAAGCGGTGGGGGAATCGGACGGGGAAGCAGACGCAGCAGCGGAAGAGGAGCGGGCCGGCGCCGGAAGGGAAGCCGGGACGCTTTGGCCCGGCACCAGGAGGGCCCGGGCCTGGCTTGTCAGCAAACTCACAGTCCCCGCCACGGCGGCTTTTTCGTCGCCCGCGGTGGAGCGGCCAAGTTGCTCGCCGGCAGCCCGCAACCGCAAGGTGTCAGTGAGCGCAGCGGACCTCGCCTGTTCGGAAAACGGCGGTTCGGCAGGCGCTGGAGGGCTCACCGGACGCAGTGCCATACCCAGGCTGACCACCACCAGGGCAAGGCAGGCCAGAAGTGCGACGCGGGGAATGAGCTCCCGCCGCCGCTTTTCCCTGGTGTCGTCATTCACAACAGACCATTTTGTCATGGTTGGCATGCCGGCCGGGAACTGAAGTGCACCACGGCGCCCGGAAAATGGCTAGGCTAGTACACACAACATCATCTAACGGGAGGCGGCCGGCATCATGACCAACGCAGAAGCCACGACTTCAACAGACCGGACCGGAACGGGTAAGGCTGAAGCCGCACCCGCCCACAACTTCGAGGCCGAGCGGTTGCATGCCCTCCTGGAGCCCGAAGTTCTCGCAAACCGGCTGTATCTGGAGGACGTTTCCATTCATGTCGCCGGTGCCAACCGCGTAGTCCACGTAGTGGTGGACCTGCCCCAGGAGGAGACCGGCGGCGTCGGTCTCGACGTCATCGCGGAGATCTCCAAGACCCTCTCCGACACCCTGGACAACGATCCCAGCACCGACTCACGCCCTTACGAGCTTGAAGTCTCTTCGCCCGGCGTTGGCCGGCCCCTGACCGAAGAACGGCACTGGCACCGCGCCCGCGGCCGGATGGTCAAGGTCAACGTCCTGCAGGGCGAGAACGTCACCGGCCGGGTCCAGACCGTCGACGACGACGGCGTCACGCTGGTCCCTGAGATCACCGTGAAGAAGGGCATGAAAGCCAAGCAGGGCGAGCCCATCAAGCTTCCTTTCGACAAAATCCGCAGTGGAAAAGTCGAAATAGAGTTCAGCCACCTCGACGAGGCCGGCCTGAAGAACGCAGACAACGGACCTTCTGAGGAGGCCTAATGGATATTGACATGAGCGCACTGAGACTCCTGGAGCGTGAGCGTGAAATCCCGCTGGATCTCCTGATTCCAACCATCGAGCAGGCCCTGCTGGTGGCCTACCACAAGACGCCGGGAGCCTTCGAGAAGGCCCGGGCCGAGCTGGACCGCAAGAGCGGGCACGTGACCATCTGGGCCACCGAGATCGACGACGACGGCGCCCCGGTCGGCGAATTCGAAGACACCCCCGCCGGCTTCGGCCGCATCGCCGCCAGCACCGCGCGGCAGATCATCCTGCAGCGCCTGCGCGACGCCGAGGACGACAACGTGCTGGGCCAGTTCAAGGGCCGCGAGGGCGAGCTGGTGGCCGGCACCATCCAGCAGGGCAACAACCCACACATGATCCAGGTCAACCTGGGCACGGTGGAGGCACTGCTGCCGCCGCCCGAGCAGGTCCCGGGGGAGAAGTACACCCACGGAAACCGGCTCCGTGCCTTCGTCATCGATGTACACCGCGGCACCAAGGGCCCGTCCATCACACTGTCCCGGTCCCACCCGGGTCTTGTGCGGAAGCTCTTCGAAATGGAAGTTCCGGAAATCGCGGACCGTTCCGTGGAGATCGTCGCCTTGGCCCGTGAGGCCGGACACCGCACCAAGATGGCCGTCAAGGCCAACAACCCCGGCATCAACGCCAAAGGCGCCTGCATCGGCGAAATGGGCTCCCGTGTCCGCGCGGTCATGAATGAACTCAACGACGAGAAAATCGACATTGTCGACTACAGCGACGATCCGGCGACGTTCATCGCCAGCGCGTTGTCCCCGTCGCGGGTGAATTCGGTCACCATCACGGACGAGGCAACCCGTTCCGCGCGCGTGGTGGTCCCGGACTACCAGCTCTCGCTCGCGATCGGCAAGGAAGGCCAGAACGCCCGTCTCGCCGCCAAGCTCACCGGCTGGCGGATCGACATCGTGTCCGACGCCGCAGCCGGCCGCGACAAATAGCTCCAGAGAATTCGGTCCCCGCATGCGGGAACCGGCACCAGGCCCGCAAATCAGGCCCGCCCGTCAGCGTCCGCGTCCCCGCAAGTTCGGGGGCCGGGCGCTTGAGGGGCTAGAATAGACATGACCGCGCCTAACGGCCGGTATCCGCGTGTCCTCGATGCGTCCGGGTTTCAGTCCGGCGAAGGTGTTGTTCGCAATCCTTGGCCAGGCAAGCTCCGGGAGCCCGGGGCCGGCAGATATGTACTGGCAGGAAGATACTCGTAAGTGGCACATGTGCAACACCTCGAGAATCAGCCGCAGCGTACCTGCATCGGATGCCGGAAAAAAGGTCCGCGGTCGGAGCTACTCCGGCTCGTCGCCGACGGCAGCGGTTCACCCGCCGTCGTGGTGGATGAACGACGCCGGATGGCTGGCCGGGGTGCATGGTTGCACCTCAGCGAAAAGTGCCTGGCACTGGCGGTCAAACGTCGAGCGTTCGGTCGCGCCCTCAACGGCGCTGCCGGAGCAGCCGACGTCGAACGCCGGATCCTGGCAGGCACGCAAGCCGTGGACACCCCGGTGGCCGCAGCAACAACCGTCCAACCTGAAAGCGGGTCAGAAAACTGATGGAAACCCGATGAGTTCCCAGCGATGAGTGCGCAACGATGACAACTTTGTTGCGCTCTGCAATGGGCCTTTCAGCTGCACTCGCGGCGGAGGTCCGCAGTAAGAAGTAGACGGTTCGTGCCTGGCTCGGTGCGGACCGAGACAGGAGAAATGTGGCCAAGGTCCGCGTACATGAGCTTGCTAAAGAGCTCGGTATTACTTCCAAAGATGCAGTAACCAAACTGCAGGAACTGGGCGAATTCGTTCGCTCCGCCTCTTCCACCATTGAGGCCCCCGTTGTGAGGAAACTCCGCAACGCTTACCCCGACGCAGCCGCGGCTTCGAAGTCCGAAGCACCCGCGTCCGCCCCCAAGGCACCCGCCAGCCCCTCGGCAACCCGTCCGGCGCCCGCGCCGGCCCCGGCAGCGCCGGCAGTTGCAGTGACCAAGACTGAAGCTCCGGCTCCGGCAGCAGCTGCTCCGGCACCCAGCGCCGCCCCGGCAGCCCCTGCCGCACCGGCAGCCCCCGCCGCCCAGGCTCCCGCTGCCCAAACTCCGGCTGCGCAGGCTCCGGCCGCGCCGTCGACGGGCATCAAGCCCGGCGCACGTCCGGCTCCCAAGGCTGAAACCCCGGCTGCTCCGGCACGCCAGGGCTCGGCTCCCCGCCCGGGCGGTCCCCGTCCCGGCAACAACCCGTTCGCCACGTCCCAGGGCATGCCCCGCGGCCGCGGCGGCGACAACGATCGTCCCTCACGTCCGGGCAACAACCCGTTCGCTCCTTCCCAGGGCATGCCGCGTCCGGGCGGAAGCCGCACCGAGGGCGAACGCCCCGGCGGCCCGCGTCCCGCAGCAGGCGCTGGCGGTCCCCGTCCGGGTGCTCCCCGCACCGGCGGCGCTCCGGGTGCACGCCCGGGTGCTCCCCGTCCGGCAGGCGCCCCCGGCGCAGGCCGTCCGGCAGGCGCTGGCGGAAACCGTCCGACTCCCGGCATGATGCCTAACCGCACCGAACGTCCCGCACCGGCTGGTGCAGGTCGTCCCGGCGGCGGCGCACGTGGTCCGGGACGTCCGGGTGGCGCTCCAGGTACCGGTGCTCCCGGTGCCGGTGGCGGCGCTCCGGCCGGCGGCGGCTTCGGCAAGGGTGGCCGCGGTCGCGGTGGCACCCAGGGTGCTTTCGGTAAGGGCGGCGCAGGCCGTGGCAAGCAGCGCAAGTCGAAGCGTGCCAAGCGTCAGGAACTCGAGCAGATGAGTGCTCCGTCGCTGGGTGGCGTGAGCGTACCCCGCGGCGACGGCAACACCGTAGTCCGGCTTCGCCGTGGCTCGTCCATCACGGACTTTGCCGACAAGATCGAGGCGAACCCCGCCGCGCTGGTGACCGTGCTCTTCCACCTCGGCGAAATGGCCACGGCCACGCAGTCGCTGGATGAAGAGACCTTCGCCCTGCTCGGCGAGGAGCTTGGCTACAAGCTCCAGGTCGTGTCCCCGGAGGATGAGGAGCGCGAGCTCCTGTCCGGCTTCGACATCGACTTCGAAGCCGAACTCGAAGCCGAAGGCGACGAGGAACTTGAGGCACGTCCTCCGGTTGTCACCGTCATGGGCCACGTCGACCACGGTAAGACCCGTCTGCTCGATGCCATCCGCAAGTCCGACGTTATGGCGGGCGAGCACGGCGGTATCACGCAGCACATCGGTGCATACCAGGTCACTCACGCTCACGAGGGTACCGATCGCAAGATCACCTTCATCGATACTCCGGGCCACGAGGCGTTCACCGCCATGCGTGCCCGTGGTGCGAAGGTCACCGACATCGCCATCCTGGTGGTTGCAGCGGACGACGGCGTAATGCCGCAGACCATTGAAGCCCTTAACCACGCCCAGGCGGCCAACGTGCCGATCGTCGTGGCCGTGAACAAGATCGACAAGGAAGGCGCCAACCCGGAGAAGGTCCGCGGCCAGCTGACCGAGTACGGACTGGTCCCGGAAGAATACGGTGGCGACACCATGTTCGTGGAGGTCTCTGCCCGCCAGAACCTGCACATCGACGAGCTGCTCGAGGCCGTTCTGCTCACCGCAGACGCAGCCCTGGACATGCGCGCCAACCCGAACAAGGACGCCCGCGGTATCGCGATTGAAGCCAACCTGGACAAGGGCCGCGGTGCGGTTGCTACCGTCCTGGTGCAGTCCGGCACCCTGAACGTCGGCGACACCATCGTGGCAGGCACGGCCCACGGCCGCGTCCGTGCGATGTTCGACGACGACGGCAGCGCCCTCACCCAGGCGGGTCCGTCCCGCCCCGTTCAGGTACTGGGTCTGTCCAACGTCCCGCGCGCCGGCGACACCTTCTTCGTGACCGCTGACGAGCGCACCGCCCGCCAGATCGCCGAGAAGCGTGAAGCTGCGGACCGCAACGCCGCCCTGGCCAAGCGCCGCAAGCGCATCAGCCTGGAAGACTTCGACCAGGCCGTCGCCGATGGCAAGATCGACACCCTCAACCTCATCCTTAAGGGTGACGTGTCCGGTGCTGTGGAAGCCCTCGAAGACGCGCTGCTCAAGATCGACGTCGGCGAGGGTGTCCAGCTCCGCGTTATCCACCGCGGTGTCGGTGCGATCACGCAGAACGACGTCAACCTGGCGACGGTCGACAGCGCCGTCATCATCGGCTTCAACGTCAAGCCCGCTGAGCGTGTTGCCGAACTGGCAGACCGCGAAGGCGTGGACATGCGCTTCTACTCCGTCATCTACGCAGCAATCGATGACATTGAGGCGGCCCTCAAGGGCATGCTCAAGCCGGAGTACGAAGAGCACCAGCTTGGCACCGCCGAGGTCCGCGAAGTGTTCCGTTCCTCCAAGTTCGGCAACATTGCAGGCTCGATCGTGCGCTCGGGTGTTATCCGACGCAACGCCAAGGCACGCATCAGCCGCGACGGCAAGATCATCGGTGACAACCTCACCGTTGAGACGCTCAAGCGCTTCAAGGACGACGCCACTGAGGTCCGCACGGACTTCGAGTGTGGTATCGGGCTTGGTTCGTTCAACGACATCACCGAAGGTGACATCATCGAGACCTTCGAGATGCGCGAAAAGCCGCGCGTCTAAGGTGTTGCTTCGGTGGCGGGGCCGTCGGAAATTTTCCGGCAGCCCCGCCCAAGGTGCGGGGCCGTTGGATTCTTTCCGGCGGCCCCGCCCCTTCGCCGGACGGTTTCCGATCTTCGATCGCAAACCGCCCGGCTCCGACAGGCCCGATGCCACTCCCTGGCCGCCGGAAAGAATCCAACGGGTCCGTCGTAGACTCGCTTTAGGCGCGTGGCAACAAACCCAAACGTGTGTACGTGAGCCGTTAACGCGCCGTCGTACATCCAAATTCTTTAGGAGTGGAAATGGCTGATCCCGCACGGGCTGCCAAGTTGGCGCAGCGGATTAAGGTTGTTGTTGCTGAGGCGCTGGGCCGGAGGGTCAAGGATCCTCGGCTTGAGGGCGTCACTGTTACCGATGCGCGGGTGACCAACGATCTTCAGCACGCCACCGTCTACTACACGGTGTTCGGCGACCAGTTGGTCCAGGCCGAGGCCGCCAAGGGGCTTGAGAAAGCCAAGGGCGTGCTGCGTCAGGAAGTCGGCCGGAACATCACCGTCCGGCTGACCCCCACCCTCGAGTTCGTGGCGGACCAGATCCCGGTCAATGCCTCGAACCTGGAGGAACTGCTCCGGGCCGCGAAGAAGCGCGACGCAGAGGTGGCCGCACTCGCTGCCAGCGCAAAGCACGCCGGCGACGCCGACCCCTACAAGAGCGATACTCCGCAGGACGTGGAGCTCGACGAGGACGATTTCGACGAAGAGGACCTGGACCTCATCGACGAAGACGACGTCGACGAGGACAGCAACAAGTAGCCCAGCAACAACACAGTCACTGAACAACTGAGTTTCTGTACCGAAATGGCCGGCCCCCGCAGGGGGACCGGCCATTTTTGTCGGGTTCTCGGTGGGGGACAGTTCTGTCCGATCAGTCGTCGTCGAGCTCCAGGTACACGACCCTGCCGTCGGGCGGCCCATTGGGGCCGGGCAGCGCGTTGACCGTGGCATACAGGGTGTCCCCGCGGAGATCGACGTCGGCTGTGAAGACGGCGGCCAGCACCACGGTCTGTTCGCCTGAGTCCGGATCAATCTTGAGGACGCCGTCGCCGAAGAGCGAGGCAACGTACATGTCGCCGTTGTCGGCCAGGGCCAGTCCGGTAGGCGTCAGTATGTCATCCGCCACCAGCTCCACGTCGTGGCCGTCCGGGTCCACCTTGAAGATCGCCCCACGGGCGCCGAGCTTCGGGTCTTCCGGGCCGCCCGGGAGCGAGGTCACGTACAGCCAGCCGTCACGCCCCACGGCGACATCCGTCGGGACGGCTTCGAAGTCGTATGTTGATCCCACCACGCAGTCCGGCAGGCCATTGGCTGCCGCGACGTCCTTGGTGATCTCATACGGCCGCGGCGGCAGCACCGCGACGGTCTCGGTCGTTCCGCTGCTGGTGTCAACGGAGACCACGCTGTTCGCCCCGGCATCAGCCACGTAGATGGTCTCGTCGGTGAGCGCGATGCCGTACGGGTGCGAATCTACTTCTCCCTCGTAGGTTTCGGGCATCGTGGGAGGCAGTTTCGCCGCGCAGCCATCCGGCAGGTCGCGGTAGCCGTACCGGGTTTCGCCGTCGGCGTTCTCTTCCGTTTCCAGCGTGGCGAAATCGCCAAGAGTCCGCTGCTTCCCGTCTTCGTCGATGATGCGGACGTGACCGGCCAGCGCTGCAGGGTTGGGGCCGGCGCCCTTGCTCTCCAGGACATACGTCTCGCCATCCTGGTGGGCATTACCCGCAACACTCCAGTCAGGAGTTTCGTAGAGGACGTGTCGGGTGCCCTTCGAGTCGACCCGGGTCAGCCGGCCGCCGAAGGACTCGCTCACCGTCACGGAGCCGTGGCGGCCGGCAGTGACATGCAGCGGGCCCACCAGCTTGTCGGTGAGCACCACCGGAGCCTTCGCTCCGGTGGTCCCGCCAGAGGATATGCCGGTGGCATTGTCCGGGGCGGCGCCGGCAGGTGCCCCGGTCGAGAGGAACACGGCCGCCGTGGCGGCCGTGGCTAGCAGTGACAATCTCATTCCCATGGTTGGCTCTCCCGAGGCGAGTGATGGCGTATCCAGACCACTGAGACCGCTGAGACCATTGAGACCGGTGGATTGGCCGCCGGGATGATTCGAGGCGGCCCCTATAGCGGATATTAGGCCGCGGGAGCCACAAAGTCGATGACCTTCCGGCACACACGGATCCTCCGCGGCCGACGGTGGTTCTGGCTATGATCGGACCATGGCGACTCCACCCCCGGCCCCTGACATCAACCGATTCCTGGATCAGGCCATCCAGCTCGCCGCCGGGAGCGCGGCCGACGGCGGCGGACCGTTCGGGGCGCTGGTGGTGACGGCCGACGGGCGGGTCCATACGGGCGTCAACCGGGTGGCCCGGGACAACGATCCCACCGCCCACGCCGAAGTGGTGGCCATCCGCACGGCCTCGGCGGCCGCCGCCAACTTCGATCTCAGCGGTGCCGTGCTCTACGCAAGTTGCGAACCGTGCCCGCTGTGTCTCGCCGCGGCCCTGTGGGCCCGGGTGGACCTGGTCTACTTCGCCGCGGACCGGCACGCGGCGGCCGCCGCCGGGTTCGACGACGCGCTGTTCTATGAGTACTTCAACGGAACCCGGCCGGAACTCATGCCGGTCCGCCAGGCGGCCGTCCCGGCGTCGGACGTTCCTTTCCAGGCGTGGCGCGAGAACCCGGACCGCATCGAGTACTGAGGCGGCCGGCGCCGGCCCCGGGGTCTTTGGACTCTATGCCCTTTCCGCGCCGGGGCGTCCCATGGAACCATGACTGCGGGGACACCGAAAGGCGGCGGGCCGTGGGTTCCAGCTTGACCAAGTGCCCCCACTGCGGGAAGACCAACCGGATCCCGGCGTCGGCTCCCGGTCACCCGCGCTGCGGCAACTGCCGCAAGGACCTGCCCTGGATCGTCGCGGCCGGCGATGCCGACTTCGCCGTTATCGCCGAGCAGTCCTCGACGCCGGCGCTGATCGACTTCTGGGCTGCCTGGTGCGGTCCCTGCCGCATGGTCAGCCCGGTGCTGGACAAGCTGGCCCAGGAGCGTGCCGGCCAGGTCAAACTCGTCAAGGTCGACGTCGACACGTCACCGGCACTCTCGCAGCGCTTCGGCATCCAGGCGATCCCGACCATCCTGCTGATCAGGGACGGCAAAGTAGTTGCCCGCCAGGCGGGCGCACCTCCCGCCGCGGCCCTGCGCCAATGGCTCGACGGGGCGTTGGCGGCGGGCCGTCCGTGACGGGCCCAACGGCGAGACGGAGGAAGCAATGACCGAGATAGTGCGCTACGAGGTGGGATCCGGGACCGTCCTGGTGGAGGTCGCGGACAACAGCTTCGGCGTCGAGCGGCCCGCACGGAACGAGCAGGGAATTACGGACGCCGGGCGGCGGCTGGAAGATGCGCTCTCCGCCATCCGGCCGGCGGCCAACGCGGCGGCGGAGGTCCTCAAGGAAGTCGGCGCCGAGCGCCTGGAACTACAATTCGGCGTGAAGCTGGCCGGGGAGGCAGGGGCGATCATCGCGCAGAACTTCTCCGAGGGCCACTTCATCGTCACCATGTCCTTCACTCAGGCGCCCGCCGCGCACCTGGCACCGGAGGAAGAAATCATGCTGTGAGCGGCTTCAGCGACGCCTGCTCCGCGCTCCCTGGGCTCCCAGACCGCCCAGGAAAGGCGAGCCGACCCCCAGCAGGAAGCCGAAGTCGTACCAGTTCCCGGCACGGGCCGAATTGTAGAACGGAAACTCGCTCCACTGCCCGAAGACGTGGACGATCAGCACAATCCACGCCGTGAGCCCGTTCCAGATGCCCCATAACAAGTCCTGCCACCACATGTGAACCTCCCTCACCGGGCCCGGATACACCAGGCACGGAACAACCAACCCGGGACGGACGTCCGGGGACGCGCGCGGAAAGCATGCGTTGCGCTCAGGGTAGGCGCTGCCCGCCCCCGGCGGTAGGGGACAGGGACCCGCTGGCGCTGCCCTCAGCCCAGCCGGGCCGGGAGCCGGCCGAGGCCTTCCACCAGTTCAGCCTGACTGCCACACAGCGCAATCCGGATCCAGCCCTCGCCGATCGAGCCGAACGCGGTGCCCGGGGCAAAGGACACCCCGGAATCGGCCAGGAAGCGCCGGACCCAGGAGCGCACATCCCCGCCGCTGACGTGGGACACATCGGCCCAGAGGTAGAAGGCCCCTTGCGCGGTGAGGAACGGGATCGCCTTGGCCTCCAACACCGCCGAGGCGGCGTCCCGGTTGGCCCGGTAGTGCGCGTGGGCGTGGCTGACGTAGTCCTGCGGGCCTGTCAGTGCGGCCAGCGCCGCGTACTGCGAGGGGGAGGCCACGCAGGAGACGATCGCCTCCATCACGTTGTTCATTTGCTGCTCCAGGCCGGGCGGGCAGATCAGGGCGCCGATGCGCAACCCGGTCAGGCCGTAGGTTTTGGAGAGCGTGAGCGAGGTGAACACGCGGGCTTCGCCGGCGACATCGCTGTCGAAGCGTGCCGGGCTCACATGCGGTACGTCGTAGGTGAACGCCTCGTAGCATTCGTCGGAGATGATCCACAGGTCGTGGCGGACGGCCAGTTCCACGAGGCTGCGGGTCAGCTCCTCGCCCAGGACGGCACCCAGCGGATTCGACGGCGAGTTGAGGATCAGCACCTTGGTCCGCGGCGTGATGAGCTCCTCGATGTCCGCGATCCGGGGCTGGAAGTCGTGTTCGGGGTACAGCGGGTACTGGATGGGGACGGCGTGCAGCAGGCTGGACGTCATCGCGAAGGTGGGGTAGCCCGGATTGGGGATCAGGATCTCATCGCCGGGGGAGAGCAGCAGGCTCATCGCGAAGTGCAGGCCCTGCTGGGCGCCGTCGACGACGTATACCCGGTCCGCCCCGACCGGCGTCGCGTTGTGTTCGCGGAACCTGGCCGCGAACGCCTCGCGCAGGGCCGGGATGCCGGCATTGGGGGTGTAATTGGTTTCGTCGCGGTCCAGGCAGGCCATCCCGGCGTCGAGGATATGGCGGGGCACGGCGAAACCCGGTTCCCCGATGCTCAGGACGATCGCCCCGGGAGTTCCCCAGGCGGCCTCGGTGATCTCGCGGATCTGGTTGATGGGAACATCGCGGACGTGGGCGGCTAGCTCGGGCATTCTGCCATCCTAGCCGTCGCGTGCAGCTCCCGCGCCGGGGGCAGCTCCGGCGCAGATATACTGGGAAGCGTGCTTTCTGGACTGGTAATAGTGGACAAGCCGCAAGGCTGGACCAGCCACGATGTGGTTGGACGGATGCGGCGGATCGCCGGTACCCGAAAGGTGGGCCACGCCGGAACGCTGGACCCCATGGCCACGGGCGTCCTGGTGGTCGGTATCAACAAGGCCACCCGGCTGCTCACCTATATCGTGGGCACCTCCAAGACCTATACGGCCACCATCCGGCTGGGCGAATCAACTGTCACCGACGACGCCGAGGGTGAGGTCACCGCCACCCGCAGCGCCGCCTCGGTCACCGAGGAAGCGGTCCGCGCCGGCGTCGCCGCGTTAACCGGGGAGATCGAACAGGTTCCCAGCAGCGTCAGCGCCATCAAGGTCAACGGCGAACGCGCCTACGCGCGGGTCCGCTCCGGCGAAGAAGTCAAGCTGGCCGCGCGTCCCGTCACCATCCACCGCTTCGAGGTCCACGGGCTCCGTCCGGCGCGCGGCGGCGAGGCACTGGACGTGGATGTCCTTGATGTGGATGTCACCGTGGAGTGCTCCTCCGGCACGTACATCCGGGCGCTGGCCCGCGACCTGGGCGAGGCGCTCGGCGTCGGCGGTCACCTGACGGCGCTGCGCCGGACCCAGGTGGGCCCCTACACTCTGGACCAGGCCCACACTCTCGAACAGCTCGCCGAAGAGCTGGACGTGCTGGAAATGTCGCAGGCCGCCCGGGCACTTATGCCCAACCGCGAACTCACGGACGAGGAAACCACCGAGATTTCCTTCGGCCGCAGAATCGCCGCAGGTGCGGCCGCCGGAACGCCCGCCGCAGCCACGCCGGAGAGCCCGGCCGCCGGCTTCGCGCCGGACGGGACGCTGGTAGCGCTGCTGGCCGACGCCGGCAGCTACGCCAAGCCGGTGCTGGTCTTCGCGCCGGACAATGAGAAGCGGGCCCCGCAGCCGCCGACGGCGGAACGGCAGGCAGGGCAGTAGTGGACGCGTATTTCTACATCATCATGGTGGTCGGGCTGGTTTCCACGGTCATCTGCCTGACCGCCGGCATCCTCAAAAAGGCGCCGAACGACACAACGATCCTCTCGGTGGCCGCCGTCGAACTGTCCCTGCTGGTGCACCTGGTCGGTTCGATCGTGCGGGTCGCGGCCGGCGAGCCGATCGCGGGGGAGCCCTGGGAGTTCTGGGGATACCTGCTGACGGCCCTCCTGCTGCCGGTCGCGGCGGTCTACTGGGCCATCCTGGAACGCACCCGCTGGAGCAACTTCGTGCTGGCCGCCGTCGGCGTCACCGCCCTGGTGATGGCGGCCCGAATGAATCAGATTTGGTACTGACATGGAAGAGGCAAAGAACGTGACGGCGAAACCTTCGCACGAGGACATCGGAACGACGCCGGGCGCTGTTCCGCCAAGCGCCGTCGCCTCCGGATCCACCGCGGCCGGCGACCCTTCGGCGGCACCGGTGGCGCGCGACACCCGTAACACCGGTCCCGGCCGTCTGCTGATTGCCGTCTACGCCGTCTTCGCGATCTCGGCGACGGCCCGGGCGGGTTACCAGATCCTCACCAAGTTCTCCGAGGCCCCGCTGGCCTACCTGCTGTCGGCGTTCGCCGCCGTCGTCTACGTCGTGGCGACAGTGTCCCTCGCGAAGTCCGGCCGCACCTGGTTCAAAGTCTCCGTCGCGGCAGTGCTCGTGGAACTGGTGGGTGTGCTGGTGGTCGGGGCACTCAGCGTGTTCGACTCGGTCAACTTCCCGCATGAGACTGTCTGGTCCCTGTTTGGCCGCGGATACGCATTTATCCCGCTGCTGCTGCCGGTCCTGGGCCTGATCTGGCTGTACCGCCGCCGTCCGGCGCCGAAGCGGACCTGAACGCATTAGTCCGCGGGCCGGTCCAGTTCCTGGAACAGCGTGATTTGGAGCCCGGCAGGGCCGTTCAGCCGTGAGTTCAGGGAGCGCCACGGTGTTTCCCGCGGCTCCGCGATGAGGGTGCCGCCGGCCTCCACGAGGTCCCGCGTCGCCGCTTCCGCGTCGTCAACTTCGAAGGCCACCCGGATCCTGGCGCTCGGCTGACCGTCGGCTTCCACCTGGTCAATGTATTTGACCTGCGCCGGGTTGGAGAGTTCCACGGTGGCGCGGCCCGCATCCAGGATCGTGATGCGTGCTTCGCCCTCGCTGGGGACCGTCTCGCGTTCCACGAGTCCGAGAACGTCACGGTAAAAGGCCAGGGCGGCGTCGTAATCCTCCGTCTTAACGACGAGACGCAGCTGCCGAACAGGAGGTGGGGTGTGATTTTCGGTAGTCATACCCGAACCCTAGAACGGACGGTTCCAGAGCGGAATACTGCTGATCGCTACTGCCGCCCGGGCCGGCGTCGCGGGCTCAGTCCGTCCCGGCGTCGAGTCCCAAGAGTCTGCGGCGCAGGCCCGGCCATGCCGCGCCGAAGCCCGGATGCAGCTCCTTGTCGCCGACAAGCTCGACCGGCACCCACTGCAGCTCCAGGCTTTCCGGGTCGCTGATCTCCGGTTCGAACGGCTCCACAACGTCGACTGCAACGGTCGTGTAGGTCCAGTAGCCGACGTCGAACACCGACGTGAACAGCACCCGGACGCTCTCCGGCGGAACGGCGGCTTCTTCCTTTGCCTCGCGCAGGGCGCCGTGGACTGCTTCTTCGCCCTGATGGAGGGCCCCGCCGGGGAGTCCCCAGGTGCCGCCCTGATCGCTCCACAGGGCACGGTGCTGCAGCAGGATGCCCTTGGCGGGGTCGTGGACGAGGAGACCTGCCGAGCCGAAGCGCCCCCAGAACCGGCCGCGGTCGCCTTCAACCCAGGCATCACCGGGATCGCGGGGACAGAGGGGACGGCGCAGCTCGAAGGGAAGCTCGTGGGTTGGTGCGGCGCCGGGCTGCGAGTCGTCGGGCCGCTCCTTGTGGGGGAGTGCCGGGCTGGAGGTCGGGGCAACAGGGCTGTCCATGCCCTCAGTTTCCCACGGCACTGCTCACCCCGGCCGAAGTGTGACCCCGCGGGCCGGGCGCGGTGCCTGTCTTCGCGGGATGCTGCCTGCCTGAGATCAAGTGACGGCCCGATCGGTGAAAATTGTCGTAGCCTCGCGGGATGATTTGAGTGTGGACAACAGGACGGCGTTGAGTGTTGAACTCAGGGAGGCGGCGGAGGCCGTTGCCACGTCTGCTGCTGCGTTGGCTGCTCTTGCTGGCGTGGGTGTGGATGTCGATGATCAGCCGGGGGCTGATCGGTTGCGGGATATGGCGGATGCCTGTCTGGACGGGTTCGCGGAGGTCGGGGGGCTGGAGGCCCGGGCTGCGGCGGTGAAGGTGCGGCTGGCCGCGGAGTACGCGGCGGCCGCTGCGGCGTTGGTGGCACCGGCGGCGTCTCCGCAGGAATGTACCGCCCGGGAGATGGCGGTGGTGGCCGAGGTCGCGTGCGTACTCACGGTCAGCGAACGTTCTGCCTCCGCCCTCCTGTCCGACGCTCAGGTATTGACGACGGCGCTGCCGCTGACCCTGGGGGCCTTGCAGGCCGGGGCGATTTCGTGGCAGCACGCCCGGATCATGGCCGACGAAACCGCCGGGCTGGACGCGGCCGGGGTGGCGGCACTGGAGGCGTATTTCCTGGACCCGGACGTACCGGTCCCGGCCCGGGGGTGTTCGGTCGGGGAGCTCGTGCCGGGCCGGTTCCGGGCCAAGGCACGGGTGTGGCGGGAACGCCACCACCCGGTGAGCATCGAGAAACGCCATAAGAAGTGTGCGGCGGACCGGAGGGTCGAGTTCGTCCCGGACCGCGACGGCATGGCCTGGCTCAACTCCTACCTCCCGGCCGACACCGCCGCGGGGATCTGGGAAAGGACCACTGCCGGGGCCCGGGCGCTGCAGGGCCCGGGCGAGTCCCGGACATTGGCCCAGCTCCGCGCCGACGTCGCGGCCGGCCTGCTTCTGAGCAGCGGACTGGCCGACAGCGTGACAGTAACCCCGGCCGGCGGGACAAGAACCCCGGCCGGGGAGGGGTTCGCCGGCGCGGTGGACGGCGCCAGTGCCGGCGGCCTGGCCGGCCCGGGGATCTGCGGGGGTGTGCAGGTCCCGCGGGCGCAGGTCCTGGTCACCGTCCCGGTGATGTCCCTCCTGGGCCTCACGGATGAACCGGCGATGCTGGACGGGTACGGGCCGATCCCGCCGTCCATGGCCAGACGCCTGATCGCCGAAGGCGCCGACTCGTTCCACCGGGTTCTGATAGACCCGCGGGACGGGGCGCCGCTGGAAATCGGCCGGACCAGCTACCGCATCCCGAGGCCCCTGCGGCAATGGCTCCGGCTCCGGGACGGAAAATGTCCCTTCCCGGGCTGCAACAACCCCTCCCTCGACAACGAGGCAGACCACCTGCTGGCATGGGCCGGCGGAGGCACCACCGGGATCTCCAACCTCGGCCAGCCCTGCCGCAAACACCACGGCCTCAAACACACCTCCGCCTGGACACCCACCGGCGCCAGCAAGGACCATCCGCCGGGCTGGATTTCACCGTCAGGACGGCACTATCCCAGCGAACTCCAGGACTGGGAACCACCCCTCTGGCCAGGCCACATTTTCCGCATAGATGACGGACCGAACCGAAGCATTCCCCCGGACCCCGGCCCGCTCAAAGACGAGGGCCCCGAGCCGGACCTGCCTCCTGACCCGTTCCCGGACTGGCACGAATTCACTGCCCGGCACGAATGGCCTGTGGCGGAAATGGACGATCAGGGCTGGCTGGTGCCCCTCGACCAGTCATTTCCGGAAGACCTCCCGTGGCAACTTGTCTGCACGGTTGGGGCTGAAGCCTGACGCCACCGCGCATTTGAGGGAATTGCGCAAGTAAGGCAACTGCGCAATTAGTGGAAGTGCGCAAAGACCCTCACCGGTTCGGGACGAAAATCCGATCCTTCCGTGAAGCCGAGTGCCTCGTAAAAGGCGCGCTGTCCGGGTTCGTCGTCGGTGATCAGCACCAGCTGCCGGACGTGCTCATAGCGTTTTTGCACGGCCTCGAGCAGCGCGCGGCCGGCACCTGATTTTTGGAAGCCCGGATCCACCAGGATGTCCTGCAGGTAGCAGATGGTCGCGTCGTCGGAGACCGCGCGGGCCAGCCCGACCAGCCCGCCGCCGGCAGTCCGGGCAGTGACAACGAAGGAAGAGCCCCGGATGGCGCAGGCGAGTACGTCGGGTTCGCGGGTATAGGCGGTCCAGCCCACGGACTCGTACAGCGCCAGCACCTCGGAGTCGGAAACTGGAGTGCCGGCAAGGACCGTGAACTCTGGCATCGGAACAGTGTCGCACACCGGCGCACCCCGCGGCCCGGGCGGGAGGTGTTAGCGTATCGCCGAACGTGCGCTGCGGTCCGGGCTGCAACGGCGCCAATCCAGAGGGGGGAGTACCTATGAACTCATCAGCTGGTGACAGAAGTGCAAAGGCCCCCGCGCGCCCGGCTTCACCGCCGCATACACCCCCGGCTCCACCCCCGGACATGCCCCCAGCTGCGCCCTCGCGGGTCCTCTTCTACGGGGTGACGGGCAGCGGCAAATCGTCCGCTGCCCGCGCATACGCCAGGGCCACGGGGCTGCCTGAATTCTCGGCGGACGATGACATTGGCTGGCTGCCCGGGTGGCAGCAGCGCACCGTGGAGGAGCAGCGGGACATCGCCGCCGGGATCGCGGCCCAGGATCGCTGGGTGCTGGACAGCGCCTACGGTGTCTGGCGGGACGTTGTAGTGCCGCGGGCGGAGCTCGTCGTCGGCCTGGATTATGCGCGCTGGCTCTCGCTGGCCAGGCTGATACGCCGATCGCTTCGGCGGGCCTTGACCCGCGAACCCGTCTGCAACGGCAATCATGAAACCCTGGCCCGGCTCTTCGTCGAAGACTCGATTATCCGCTGGCATTTCCGTTCGTTCACCAGGAAACGGCAGGTCATGCGGCGACTCCAGGCCGACCCCGGCATGCCGCCGGCGATCATCTTCCGTCATCCCCGGCAGCTTGACGCCTGGCTCGCGCAGCTGACCGCCACGGCCGAGCGGTCCGGGCGGGCCGAAGGCCTCTGACCGAACGACGGCGGAACGTGCTTACGCTGGACCCATGGCTGGACGCATGGCTGGACCCATGGCTGAACTCAAGGTTCCGCGTGGGCTGCAGGAGGCTGATCGTGCTTCGCTGCTCGGGGCCGTGAAAACAATCCATACCTTTGCGTGGTTCACCATCGAGGCCTGCATGGTCTACGTCCTATATGCCGGCGCCCGCGGCCGCACCGACAGGAAAGTAGGTCTGGCCGCCGGCGTCGTGGCGGCGGAGACCTTGGTCTTTGCCGCCAACGGATTTCATTGCCCGCTGACCGCCGTGGCCAAGGACCTGGGCGACGAGACGGGCTCTGTCACCGACATTTATCTGCCACGGTGGTTCGCGAGGAACCTCCCTGGCATCCACGTACCGTTGATCCTCGCCGCCGTGCTGCTGCACTGGCGCAACCACCGGGCCGGATCCGGCACAACGGTGTAGGGAACATCCGTGATCTGGGTGGGCCGCCCGGCCACCACGCCGAGCTGCGCGGCCTACTTCTTGCCGAACAGGCCGCCCAGGATCCCGCCGAGCCCGCCGCGTCCGCCAGATCCGTCGCGCCCGTCTTCCTCGTTGTTGCGCTCGACCGGCTGGCTCCCGGGGAAGTCGACGTCGATCAGCTCACCGGGGCGCGGCGCACCGCCGGCGGGTTGGCCCGGCGGGAAGGCCTGCGGTTCCAGCGGAGAGTCCTGTCCGGTTTCCGGCACGGCTGCCTGAGACGACGGCTGGCCGCCGCCAAGGATCCCGCCCAGCAGATCGCCGAGCCCGCCCATCCCGCCGGCGCCCCCGGCAGCACCGGCACCGCCAAGGATCCCGCCCAGAATTCCGCCAAGGTCAATGCCGCCCGGCGCACCCGACCCGTCGGCGCCGCCGGATCCGCCCGCTTCAGCCGACGGCCCGCGGCCGCCGAGGATCTTGTTCGCAAGGTAGGACATCACGATCGGGGCCAGGATCGGCAGCAGCTTCTTCATCAGATCGCCACTGACGCCGCCGAGTGGGGACGTCCCGGCCAGCTGGCTGGCCACCTGGTCCTGCCGCCCGCCGAAGACGTGGCTCACGATCTTTTCACCGTCCGCCGTGTTTACCTGCGAGACATCGACCCCGCCCTCCAGCAGCCCGTCCTGGTGCTGGCCGAGCGCTGACTCCAGCGAGGCGGCGCCGTCGGAGGCCTGCGCGTTGACCTGCATGCCGGCCAGCAGCGTGGGCACGGCGGCCTCCACTGCGGCCTGGGCGGTCTGCTGGTCGGTGCCGAGCAGGCCGGCAATCTGGTCTACCGGAATCTGCCGCAGGATGTCGTGGAGCTCGGTCATGGGTACTCCTTCAGCCGCATGTCGGTGCGGGCCTCGCTGGAACCGGCGCCAGCGCAGGCGCCGCCGGACTGTTGCCCTTGCATCGTAGTCCGGGCATCCTGAACGCGAAAGGACGCCGCCCAGGGGCCGGGAACGCCGTCGGAGGCCTGCCGCGTTTGCGGGTAATCTAGGAGAGTTCCGGAGCCGGCAGGTTTCTCCGGAGAAGCACATGGCAGGAAGCAAAAGGCGAGGTTGATGGTCCACATCTGGAACGATCCGTCCGAAGTCCCGGCGGACTTTGGTCCTTCCGTCGTTACCTTCGGCAACTTCGACGGCGTCCACCGCGGCCACCAGCAGGTGCTCTCGCAGCTCATCCGCGTCGCCCGCCTGAACCACGCCAAGGCCGTCGCCATCACCTTCGACCCGCATCCGGCGCAGGTCCACCGCCCCGAAACCGCCCCCGAACTGATCATGGGCCTGGAGGACAAGCTGGTGGCGCTCGGCGAGCTGGGCCTCGACGCCGTGCTGGTGATGAAGTACTCCCTCGAGCTGGCCAGCCTCACTCCCGAAGAATTTGTCGCCGACATCCTGGTCGGCAGCCTCAAGGCAAGCCACGTGGTGATCGGCCACGACGCCCGGTTCGGCCGGGGCAACTCCGGGGACCTGGACACCATGCAGGAGCTTGGCAGGAAGCTCGGCTTCGAGGTGCTGGTCATCAGCGAGTTCGGCTCGGAAGGCTTCCCGCTGCACGGTGACGTGCACGACGACGGCGGCACGGACCGCCGCTGTTCCTCCACCTGGGTTCGGGAGGCTTTGCGGGAGGGCGACGTCGCCACGGCCGCCGCCGTCCTGGGCCGGGCGCACAGGATGCGCGGCGAGGTGGTCCACGGCGCAGCACGTGGCCGCGACCTCGGCTTCCCAACCGCCAACCTCGCCGCCGACGCCAGCGGCTACATCCCCGCGGACGGCATCTACGCCGGCTGGCTCGTGGACCAGACCGGAACACGCTGGCCCGCCGCGATCTCCGTCGGTTCCAACCCCACGTTCTACGGCGTCAGCCGGCAGGTCGAAGCCCATGTTATCGACCGCCCGGAAGAAGCTGTTGAGGACTTCGATCTGTACGGCCAGACAGTTGTGGTGGAATTCGTCGCCCGGCTGCGGGGGATGGTGGCGTACCGTGGCCCTGAGGCCTTGGTGGACCAGATGCGCCTGGACGTGGTCCAGGCCCACAACATCCTGTTCGCCCGCTAAGAAACTGCGCTAAAGAACCGCGCAAAATACTGGGCTGGACAGCTGCGCAACCGCCGGGAGGACCGCCGAGAAATTCGGAGCGGTTCCGGCGGTTCGCCGGCCGGTCGGCACTGAGACTCACAGCCATTTGGCAAGGAAGGCAAGACTGTGACACTTGAGAAGAATACGAGGGAACTCGACAAGGAAATCGTCCGGGACTTCAGTTCCCGGATGAGCTACGCGTCCTACCTGCAGCTGCCGACGCTCCTGAGCGCCCAGCAGCCGGTCAGCACCCCGGAGCACCACGACGAGATGCTGTTCATCATCCAGCACCAGACCACGGAGCTGTGGCTCAAGCTGGTCCTGCACGAGCTCCGCAGCGCCGCCGCCTGGCTCCGCTCCGACGATCTCGGCTCGGCGCTGAAGGCGATCGCCCGGGTCAAGCACATTCAGAAGACCCTGACCGAGCAGTGGTCCGTGCTGGCCACCCTTACCCCCACCGAGTACTCGCAGTTCCGCGGTTTCCTAGGCAACTCCTCCGGTTTCCAGTCGAGCCAGTACCGCGCGGTCGAATTCCTGCTCGGCAACAAGAACCGCAAAATGCTGCCGGTCTTCGAATCCGACCCCGAGGCCCACGCGATGCTGCTGGAGCTCCTCGAATCCCCGAGCATCTACGACGACTTCCTCGCCTACCTCAAGCGCCAGGGCTTCGACGTCCCCGCGTCGCTGCTGGAACGGGACGTCACCCAGGCCCACGAATTCTGCGCCGAACTGGTCCCGGTGTTCAAGTACATCTACGAGAACGCGGCGGACAACTGGGGCGCCTACGAGGCCTGCGAGGAACTCGTGGACCTCGAGGACAACTTCCAGCTCTGGCGCTTCCGGCATTTGCGCACGGTGCAGCGCACCATCGGCATGAAGTCCGGGACCGGCGGCTCCAGCGGCGCGGCGTTCCTGCAAAAGGCCTTGGAACTGACCTTCTTCCCCGAGCTGTTCGCCGTCCGGACGGAGATCGGCCAGTGAGCGCCCTCCAGCCGGAAACCGCGGGGGCCGAAACGCAGGCCACCCCCGGCAACAACACAGCACTCCTGCAGCGTGCCCGGGAACTGGACGCCGCCGACCCGCTCGGCGCCTACCGGGAGCACTTCATCGGCACGGACACGGAGCTGTCCTACCTGGACGGCAACTCCCTGGGCCGCCCGCTCAAGCGCACAGTCACGGACATCAGCAGCTTCATCGAGGGCAGCTGGGGCGGCCGGCTGATCCGCGGCTGGGACGAGGAATGGCTGGAACTCCCGCAAGCGATCGGTGACCAGCTCGGCCGCGCCGTCCTCGGCGCCGCGCCCGGGCAGACGATCATCGCCGATTCCACCACCGTGGTGCTCTACAAGATGATCCGGGCCGCGCTGGCCGCCGTCACGGACCCGGACCGCACCGAAATCGTGCTGGACACGGACAATTTCCCCACCGACCGCTACCTCGTCGAGGGCATCGCCCGCGAAGAGGGTCTCACGCTGCGCTGGATCGACGCCGACCCCGCCTCCGGCGTGACCGTCGAGCAGGTGCGGGCCGCCACCGGTCCGGCCACCGCCGTCGTGGTCCTGAGCCAGATCGCCTACCGCTCGGGGTTCCTCGCGGACCTGCCGGGGATCACCGCGGCCGTGCACGACGCCGGCGCGCTGGTGGTGTGGGACCTGTGCCACTCCGCCGGTTCGGTGGAGATCTCCCTGGACGCCGCCGACGTCGACTTTGCCGCCGGCTGCACTTACAAGTACCTCAACGGGGGACCGGGCTCGCCCGCTTTCGCCTACGTCAACGCCCGCCACCTGCCGGGGCTGCAGCAGCCCATCTGGGGCTGGATGGGACGCAAGGACGCCTTCGAAATGGGGCCCGGCTATGAGGCTGCCGCCGGGATCCGAGGGTTCCTCAGCGGCACCCCGGCGATCTTCGGGATGCTTGCCATGCGCGGCACCCTGGACCTGCTCGAGGAGGTCGGCATGGCCGCGGTCCGGGAGAAGTCCCGCTTGCTGACCGCGTTCGCCGTCGAACTCCACGACGCATGGCTCGCCCCGGCCGGCGTCGAGCTGTCGACGCCGCGGGATCCGGAACTGCGCGGCAGCCACATCACGGTGGACCACCCGGCCTTCCGGGAGATGACCGCTGCGCTGTGGGACCAGGATGTCATTCCGGACTTCCGGGCGCCGCAGGGCATCCGGATCGGGCTGTCCCCGCTCAGCACGTCCTTCACAGAGTTGTACCGCGGCATGGCGGCCATCAGGGAACGGCTGGCAGAGGTCCCTTCCGGGCAGTAGCGGGACCGCCCGTTTCGACAAGATTAGCGGCGTGCCGGTAAACTAAACGTTGGATCCGGCTGCAGTCCGTGGCGGCTGGCTCTTGTTGTGTACGGGAAGGCTCTTCTTTGGAGAGCGGATCCGGCGCGGCACCCCCGGCAGTGAGTTACTGATTCGGGCCTCACGGCACATCTCTAGGAGTTATCGTGGCACTTGAAGCCGCTGTAAAGCAGTCCATCATCAAGGATTTCGCAACGTCCGAGGGCGACACCGGTTCGCCGGAGGTCCAGGTTGCAGTCCTGACTCAGCGGATCAAGGATCTCACTGAGCACATGAAGGTGCACAAGCACGATTACCACACCCAGCGCGGTCTGCTGGCCATGGTTGGTCGTCGCAAGCGCATGCTGACCTACCTCAAGAACACTGACATCACCCGCTACCGTCAGCTCATCGAGCGCCTCGGCCTGCGCCGCTAGTCAGCTCTAAGGGGCGGCCCCTTCCGGACCGGAAAGGGCCGCCTTCTTCAAACAAAAACTCAACAGGAGGATCAACCGCATCACGCATTCGCGGTCTTCGGTAGTGATCCCCGGGAACGGCTTCAAGGAATGAAGCCTTAGCCCGTGGGTCTCGATCGATGACCGGGTGCAGTGCAGGCCAGTAGACAGATGCTGGGCTGGGTTGATGCGGCTGGACTCCGTGAACCATGAAACGGAGGTGACTCTCTATGGAGGGTCCCGAAATCCAGTTCTCAGAAGCAGTCATTGACAATGGCCGCTTCGGCAAGCGTGTAATCCGCTTCGAAACCGGCCGCCTTGCCAAGCAGGCAGCCGGCGCAGCAATGGTCTACATCGACGAAGAGACCGCGCTGCTGTCCGCCACCACCGCCGGCAAGCACCCGCGTGAAGGCTTCGACTTCTTCCCGCTGACCGTCGACGTCGAAGAGCGCATGTACGCCGCCGGCCGCATCCCGGGCTCGTTCTTTCGCCGCGAAGGCCGTCCCTCCACGGAAGCCATCCTGGCCTGCCGTCTGATGGACCGCCCGCTGCGCCCCGCCTTCGTCAAGGGCCTGCGCAACGAGGTCCAGATCGTCGTCACCGTGCTGTCCATCAACCCGGACGAGCTCTACGACGTCGTGGCGATCAACGCTTCCTCGATGTCCACCCAGCTTTCCGGCCTGCCCTTCTCCGGCCCGATCGGCGGCGTCCGCGTTGCCCTCGTTGCCGACGAGCACGGCTCGCAGTGGGTTGCGTTCCCGAAGCACTCGCAGCTTGAGAACGCGGTCTTCAACATGGTCGTTGCCGGCCGCATCGCCGGCGATGACGTCGCCATCATGATGGTTGAAGCCGAAGCCACCGACAACTCCTGGAACCTCATCAAGGAACAGGGCGCCACCGCCCCGACCGAAGAGGTTGTCTCCGAGGGACTCGAAGCCGCCAAGCCGTTCATCAAGGCCCTCTGCGAAGCACAGTCCGACCTGGCAGCCCGCGCCGCCAAGCCGACCGTCGAGTTCCCGGTCTTCCTGGACTACCAGGACGACGTCTACGCCGCTGTGGAGTCCGCTGCCGCCGACAAGCTGGCCGCTGTCTTCCAGATCGCCGACAAGCAGGAACGCGACACCGCTTCCGACGAGCTCAAGGACGAGGTCACCTCTTCCCTGGCCGGCCAGTTCGAAGGCCGCGAGAAGGAGCTGTCTGCAGCCTTCCGCTCCGTCACCAAGCAGGTTGTGCGCCAGCGCATCCTCAAGGACCAGGTTCGCATCGACGGCCGTGGCCTGACGGACATCCGCCAGCTCACTGCCGAGGTTGAGGTCCTGCCCCGCGTTCACGGCTCGGCCATCTTCGAACGCGGCGAAACCCAGATCATGGGTGTCACCACGCTGAACATGCTCAAGATGGAACAGCAGATCGACTCGCTGTCGCCCGTGACGCGCAAGCGCTACATGCACAACTACAACTTCCCGCCGTACTCCACCGGCGAGACCGGCCGCGTCGGCTCCCCGAAGCGCCGCGAAATCGGCCACGGCGCCCTCGCAGAGCGCGCCATCATGCCGGTGCTGCCGTCCCGCGAGGAATTCCCCTACGCCATCCGCCAGGTGTCTGAGGCTCTCAGCTCCAACGGTTCGACGTCGATGGGTTCCGTTTGCGCCTCCACGCTGTCCCTGCTCAACGCAGGTGTGCCGCTGAAGGCCGCTGTTGCCGGTATCGCCATGGGCCTGGTCTCCGACCAGGTTGACGGCCAGACCCGCTACGCCGCTCTGACCGATATCCTCGGCGCCGAAGATGCCTTCGGCGACATGGACTTCAAGGTCGCCGGTACCTCCGAGTTCGTCACGGCTATCCAGCTGGACACGAAGCTCGACGGCATCCCGGCCTCCGTCCTGGCAGCCGCCCTGAAGCAGGCCCGCGAAGCCCGCCTGCACATCCTGGACGTCCTGAACTCCGCGATCGACACCCCGGACGAGCTCTCCGAGTTCGCGCCGCGCGTCATCGCGGTCAAGATCCCGGTAGACAAGATCGGCGAGGTCATCGGCCCGAAGGGCAAGATGATCAACCAGATCCAGGAAGACACCGGAGCCGACATCTCGATCGAGGACGACGGAACTGTCTACATCGGCGCCACGAACGGCCCGTCTGCCGACGCAGCACGGTCCGCGATCAACGCCATCGCCAACCCGCAGATCCCGGAAATCGGCGAGCGTTACCTGGGTACGGTCGTCAAGACCACCACCTTCGGCGCCTTCGTTTCCCTGACTCCGGGCAAGGACGGCCTCCTGCACATCTCCGAGCTGCGCAAGATCGCCGGTGGCAAGCGCGTGGACAACGTCGACGACGTCGTCTCCGTCGGCCAGAAGATCCAGGTGGAAATCACCAAGATCGACGACCGCGGCAAGCTCTCCCTGTCACCCGTTGTGGCTGACGAGGCTGGCGCCGAGAGTGCCGACAACGCTGAGGTCTCCCTGGAGTCCGCAGAGTAGTCTTTCCTGACTCAAGCAGCGGGGCCGGTGGATCATCCACCGGCCCCGCCGCCGTTAAAGGCAGGTAGGATTGCAGGCAGATTTGGCATGTGTTAACTGAAAGGCCTTAATGACTGTCGTCCCCCTGCCGCTTGAGCAGAACCAGCACGCTAACACCCTCATCCACGGAGCCGACGGCGGTTCCGAGGTGCGCCGTTCGGTCCTGCCCGGCGGCGTCCGCGTGCTGACCGAGGCGATGCCGGGGCAGCGCTCGGCCACCATCGGCTTCTGGGTCGGTGTGGGCTCGCGCGATGAGGCTCCCGGCCAGCACGGCTCCACGCACTTCCTGGAGCACCTCCTCTTCAAGGGCACCAGGCGTCGCACCGCGCTGGAGATCGCCTCGGCCTTCGACGAAGTGGGTGGGGAATCCAACGCCGCGACAGCGAAGGAAAGCACCTGCTACTTCGCCCGCGTGCTGGACACCGACCTGCCCATGGCGATCGACGTCATCGCGGACATGATCACCGGCGCCGTGCTGGATCCGCAGGAGATGGAACAGGAACGCGACGTCATCCTCGAGGAGATCGCGATGGACAGCGACGACCCCACCGACGTCGCCCACGAACACTTCGTCGCCGCAGTGCTGGGAACCCACCCGCTGGGACGGCCGATCGGCGGCACCCCGGACGCCATCCGCGCCGTCGCCCGCGACTCCGTCTGGGACCACTACCGCCGCTACTACCGTCCGGACGAGCTGGTCATCACCGCCGCCGGGGGACTGGACCACGACGTTGTCTGCGGGCTGGTGGTGGATGCCCTGCACTCCGCCGGCTGGAGCCTCGAACCCGACGCCGCCCCGGTACAGCGCCGCTCCACCGACCGGGCCGACATCACCGGCACCGCCGGACTGCACGTCGTCAAGCGTCCCGTGGAACAGGCCAACATCATCATGGGTTGTCCCACGATCGTCGCAACCGACGACCGCCGCTTCGTCATGAGCGTGCTGAACGCGGTGCTCGGCGGCGGCATGTCCTCCAGGCTGTTCCAGGAAGTCCGGGAAAAGCGCGGCCTGGTCTACTCGACCTACTCGTTCGCCTCCTCCTACGCCGACGCCGGCTACTTCGGCATGTACGCCGGCTGCACGCCATCGAAGGTCCGCCAGGTTCTTGAGCTGCTCGGCGCCGAACTCGACAAGCTGGCCGAGGGCGGCATCTCGGACGAGGAACTCCGCAAGGCCGTCGGGCAGCTGTGCGGCGGCATCGTGCTGGCGCTGGAGGACACCGGCTCCCGGATGTCCCGGCTGGGCCGCGCCGAACTGGTCTCCGGCGAATACCAGGACATCGACGAAACCTTGCGCCAGATCAAGGCCGTGACGGCGGCCGAAGTCCAGGAGCTCGCCCGCGAACTCGCGGCCGCCCCGCGGACCGTCACCGTGGTGGGCCCCTTCGAGGAATCCGAGACCTTCGGCCTCTGACGTCGGGCCCCCGGGCCGCTGACGCGGTTACGTAGCCCGCTGATCTGTGCCCGCAGTGGACCGGGTTGCCGGGCCGCACCTAGACACGGCAGGCGGCGCCGCGTGATGATGGGGACGGGTTCACTCGGGAGGCCCCTGGAAGGAAGAAATGGACCGGCCGCTGCCAGGCAGTGCACACGAAGCGCTTGAGGCGTTCCTGGGACACTGGACCGGGACCACGCAGTGGGAGGCCACACCCTGGGGCCCGGCGCGGGTCGCCGCCGTCGAAGTGACCTTCGCACGTGCCGCCGCCGGGCTGGCCGTCACGCACAGCTACCGGCACACGGAGGCCGACGGCGCCCGCTCGGAGGGCCACGGCGTCTTCACCATGGACCCGGACCGTCCGGACACCCTCTGGTACCACGTCAACAGCATGGGGCTGCCCCCGGAAGCACCCGCGCGCGCCAGCTGGCTGGAGGGCACGCTCACCATGGAACGGCGCAGCGACCGCGGCACGTCCCGGCACACCTTCCGGGTGGACGACGGCGTGCTGACGCACAGCGCCGGGCTCCGGCTGGGGTCCGCTACAGACTTCACGCCCTTGATGATCTCGGTCTGCCGGCGTGTGGACGAAGACGCTGCCGTCCCGGCCTGACGCTCGCTCCCTCGGTTGGTGCGATAGAGCGTCGGATGCTCCCTCACCTGATCTGATGGACGGTCGGATGCTCCCTCACCTGATCTGATGGACGGTCGGATGCTCCCTCACCTGATCTGATGGAGCGTTGGCAGCGGCCTAACGTTGCCATAACGTTGCAAAGCCGCCCCGGAAATCCGTTGACACGCCTTGACCTGCGCCTTTAGATTTACCGTAATCTGAATCACCTTTCAGGTTCAGTGCAGTTCGAGTCAGATCCTGTGCTCAGATTCCGCGGATTCTCAAGAAAGGCATCCCGTGAAGGATACAAAGAAGTTCCTGATGGCCGCCGCCATGGCCACCGGGCTCGCCCTCAGCGCCTGTGCCCCCTCTGCCGGCACCGCAGCGCCGGCCGAGTCGGGCAGCACCACGGCCGCCGAGCCGGTCAATGTCGGCATCATCTACTCCAAAACCGGACCGCTGGCAGCCTACGGCGCCACCTACTACGAAGGCCTGCAGGCGGGCATCGACCACGCCACCGGCGGGACCGGCGCCGTTAACGGGGCCAAGATCAACCTCACCTATGCCGACGACGGCGGGGATCCGGACAAGGCCGTGACGGCCGCGAAGGACATGATCGGCAAGGGCTACAAGATCATCGGCGGGACGGTCGCCTCGGGCATTGCGCTCAAGCTCGCCGAACAGGCCGCCCAGAACAAGGTCCTGTACATCTCCGGACCGGCGGCCACCGACGCCATCCAGGGAATCAACAAGTACACCTTCCGTTCGGGCCGCCAGAGCCTCCAGGATGTCGCCACCGCCGGCTCCTTCATCGACACCAACGGCAAGAAGGTGGTTGTCTTCGCGCAGGACAATGCCTTCGGCCAGGGCAACGTTGCCGCGGTCAAGGCCGTCCTCGGAGCCAAGGGCGCCACCGTTGAGGAAGTTCTCGTTCCGGAAGGACAGGAACTGACCCCCTTTGCCCGCCAGCTCATCGATGCCAAGCCCGACATGGTCTTCGTGGCGTGGGCAGGGGCCACGACCGGCACTATGTGGCAGAGCCTGAGCCAGCAGGGCGCCTTCGACGCCGCGCCGGTGGTAACCGGGCTTGGCGACGCCGCAACCTTCGGGGCCTACGGCGAGGCGACCTCCAAGATCAGCTTCCTGAACCACTACTTCCCGGGCGCCTCGGGGACCGAGGTGGAGAAGAAGATGATCGCTTCGGTCGAGAAAGCCGGCAAGAAGGCGGACCTCTTCACCCCTGACGGCTTCGTGGCCGGCCAGATGATCGTCCAGGCCATCAAGGAGGGCGGTTCCGACGCCGACGCCATGGTCAAGGCACTCGAGGGCTTCAGCTTCGACGGCCCCAAGGGCAAGCAGACCGTCCGCGCCTCGGACCACGCCCTCATCCAGGACATGTACCAGGTGAAGCTCGTCCAGACAGGCGGCAGCTGGGGCCCCGAGCTCGTCAACGTCGTTCCGGGCGACACCGTCGCCCCGCCGGAAAAGAAATAACACTTCGCGGCGCTGTGCCACCGGACACCGGTTAACACCGGAACACGACACAGCGCCGCGCACCATCCCCACGGCCCCAGCGAGTCACAAAGGATCCGAATGAATTCCCCAGCCCTGCCCGCCCTCGCGGTGGACGGCCTCGGTCTCCAGATCGGCGGTGCCCGCATCCTCCAGGATGTGAGCTTCACGGTCGGCACCGGCGAGATGATCGGCGTCATCGGCCCCAACGGCGCCGGCAAGACCACCTTGTTCAACCTGATTTCCGGTGTCATGCGGCCCACCACGGGCAGCATCGCGCTGAACGGCAGGGAGATGACGTCCGCGCCGATCCACCGCCGAGCCAAGGCAGGGCTGGGCCGGACCTTCCAGACCTCCAACCTGTTTCCCCGCCTGAGCGTGCTGGAAAACGTCCGGCTCGCCGCGCAGGCGAAACTCGGCGGCAGCAACAGCCTCCTGCGCTTTCCCTCCGCCTCCGATGAGGCCACCCGGACTGCCCGCAGCACCATCGAGGAGGTCGGCCTTACCGGCCAGCTCACGACGGCGGCGGGGGACCTCTCGCACGGCGAGAAGCGCAAAGTGGAGATCGCCGTCCTGCTGGCGACGAATCCCGCCGTCGTGCTTCTGGACGAGCCGATGGCCGGGGTGGCGTCGGGGGACGTCCCGTCCCTCAGCGCGATTATCCGGGGGATGCACCGGGACCGCGGCTGCACCGTGATGATGGTGGAGCATCACATGGACGTGGTCCTGGGCCTCGTGGACCGGGTGGCCGTGATGCATCACGGCAGCCTGCTCGCCTTGGACAGCCCGGAGGCCGTGATGTCGGACCCCACCGTACAGAGTGCCTACTTGGGAGAACCCGTATGACCGCCGCAGCGGAAACCCGACCCATCCTCAGGATCGAGGGCCTCAGCGCCCATATCGCCGGGCAGCAGGTGGTGGAGGATGTCTCCTTCACTGTCCCGGCCACCGGCATCACCGCGCTGCTGGGCCGCAACGGCGTCGGAAAGACCAGCACCATCAAGGCCATCATCGGCCTGATCGACCGCACCGGGGCCGTGGAGCTCGACGGCGTGCGGATCGAGAAGGATCCGACCTTCAAGATCATCCGCAGCGGTGTGGGCTACGTACCCGAGGACCGCGAAGTGTTCTCCAAGCTCACCGTGGCGGAAAACCTCCGGCTCGCCGAACGCGACGACGCACCCCGGCGCGAGCTGGTCGAAGACCTCTTCCCGGACCTGCTTGCCCGGTCCGCCCAGATGGCCGGGACCCTCTCCGGCGGCCAGCAGCAGATGGTTTCCCTGGCCCGTGCACTGCTGAACACCAACAAGATCCTGCTCGTCGACGAACCCACCAAGGGCCTGGCCCCGAAAATCGTGGCCGAAGTCGCCGAGACCCTCGCCGAAGCAGCGAAGACCGTCCCCATCCTGTTGGTCGAACAAAACCTGCACGTCGTGCGCCAGCTCGCCGAAGGCTCGGTGGTCCTCTCCGGCGGCCGGGTGGTCCACACCGGCAGCGCCCTGGGATTCCTCGACGACGCCGAGCTGACCCAGCGGCTGCTGGGCGTCGCCGCCGAAGCCCCCGCACCGGAAATCCGGGAAAACACCGGCAAATTTCCAGTGACAACAGAGGCGGCCCCCGCCGGGAAAGGCGCCGCCCTGTGAGCACCGTCGTCCTGCTCCTCTTCACCGGTCTGGGCCTCGGAGCACTGTACTTCCTCGTGGCCGCCGGGCTGTCCCTGATCTACGGGCTGATGGGTGTGCTCAATTTTGCCCATGGCGCGTTCCTGACCCTCGGGGCCTTCGCCGGCTGGGAAGTCGCCCGCCGCACCGGCTCCGACAACTGGGGGATCTTCCTGCTCTCCCTGCTGGTGGGCGCCGCGGCCGGTGCCGCCTTCGCCGCCTTCACCGAGTTCGTGCTCATCCGCCGGCTGTACCAGCGGCACATCGAGCAGCTCCTGATCACCCTGGGCCTGTCACTCGCGGCAGTGGCATTGTTCGATGGCATCTGGGGCACTGACCCGGTCTTCATCCAAGGACCTGCCTGGTTCAAGGACACCACCGAAATCCTGGGTGCCCGCATTCCCAACGATCGGTTTGTCTGCATCATCGCCGCCGTCCTGGTGCTGCTGGCGATGGTGTTCTTCCTGAAGAACACCCGCTACGGCATGATCATCCGGGCCGGCGTCGAGAACCGCTCCATGGTGACGGCCCTCGGCATCGACGTGCGGAAGGCCTTCACGCTGGTCTTTACCATCGGCGGTGCCGCCGCGGGGCTGGGCGGGGTCCTTGCCTCGCACTACTTCGGCTACGTCTCGCCGATGCTGGGCGGCTCCCTGCTGATCTTCGCCTTTATCGTCACCGTGATCGGCGGACTGGGCTCGCTGACCGGCGCGGCCATCGCCTCCGTCGCGGTCGCCGTCCTGCAGCAATTCGCCAACTTCTACTTGGGCGGCACCGGTGACTTCGTTGTGGTGCTGGCCCTGGCGCTTGTGCTGCTGTTCCGTCCCTCCGGCCTGCTCGGGAGAACCTCATGACCACCGATACCGACGCCGCCGGCACCAACAGCACGGGGGCCAACAGCCAGGACGTCTCCGGCGCGGGCGCGCCCGGCACGGCCGGGGCCGGTCCCCGCCGGACCGCGGCCGCACAGCGCTCCGCCCCGCCCGGCAAGCCGCGCCGGACCCGCCCGAAGGTCGTCGGTGCCGCCGCCGGGCTCGCCGGAATCGTGCTCCTGGTCCTCCTGCCGTTGCTCAACCTGTCCCTGCCCGGAGTGCTGCCCGGGCCCACCTACACCCCGGGATCCCTGCAGTTGCTGGCCATGTGCATGCTGATGGCCGCCGCGGCCCTGACGTACCACCTGCTGCTCGGGGTCGCCGGACTCCTCTCCTTCGGCCATGCCCTGTACTTCGGCGCCGGCGTCTACGGGCTGGCGATCATCCTGCAGAACCTGGACATCCCGTTGCTTCCCGCGATGGGGCTGACCCTGCTGGTTGTGATCGTGCTGGCCCACGTCGTAGGCAGCATCAGCCTGCGGGTCAGCGGCATCCCCTTTGCCATGGTTACCCTCGCCTTCGCCCAGGCCGGATCGGTCATTGTGGGGCGCAACCCGGACGGCACCACAGGCGGAGACGAAGGCCTCTCGCTGCGCACCGACAACCTGCCCGATTTCCTGGTGGGCGTAGCCAACACCCGCAACCTCTACTGGCTGGCGTTGGCGGTGCTTGTGGCGGTGTTCATCGTGGTCACCTGGGTGCAGTCCTCCCGGGCCGGCCACGTCGCCGCCGCGGTCCGGGAGAACGAACTCCGCGTCCGCGTCCTGGGCCTGCAGCCGTACCTCGTGAAGCTGCTGATCTTCGTCGTCTCAGCCGTCCTGGTCAGCATCATCGGCATGGTGTTCCTGCTCCTGCAGAGCGGAGCCGTCCCGCGGGCCATCTCCGCCGACCTGACCATCACCCTGCTCGTTATGGTGGTCCTGGGCGGCGTCGGCTCCCGCTGGGGCGCCGTGATCGGCGGCGTTTTCTATACCATCCTGGACCAGCGACTCACGACCCTCGCGAATTCCGACGCCATCGACGCGCTGCCGGACATCCTGCGGATACCGTTGTCTGAACCCTTGTTCATCCTGGGCACCCTGTTCATCCTTGTGGTGCTGTTCTTGCCGGGCGGCCTGACAGGCACCGCCCAGCGGCTGGCCCGGCGCCGCAAGCGGCTCCGGGGCGCCGGGGAAGCCCGCACCGGGGAAGACAGCACGGCACATGACAGGACAGAGACGTCCCGCGAGATCCTGGAGGAATCGGCATGACACCCGCTGACGGACTGCACACCCTGGGCCGCTGGACCACCGACCGCAGCCACGCCACCCCGCATCGGATCGCCGTCGATGACCGCGGCTGCACGCTGAGCTACGGCGAGCTGGAACGCCGGGCAACCCACCTGGCGGCCGGCCTGGCGTCTGCCGGCTACGTGACGGGGGACCGGATCGCGACCCTGACCGGCAACAGCTCGGATCACGTGGTGGTTTTCTTCGCCTGCGCCAAGGCGGGGCTGGTCCTCGTCCCCCTGTCCTGGCGGCTCTCACCCCGGGAACTCGCCGCGCAGCTTGAACTCGCCGACCCTCAGGTGATGCTCGTGGAGGACGAACTGGATTCCCTCGCGGCAGGAGCGTGCGCGCTGCTGCCGCACCGGCCCCGGACCGCCGCACTGGGTCCCGGCGGCGTTGAAAAATCCGTGCCTCCGCCGTCCCGGGCGCTGGCCACCACGGTGCCCGCTTCAGGTACCGGCCGGCTTGACGATCGCGGGATTGACGATCACCGGCCTGAGCAGCCGCGGGAAGTCCGTGACGACGACCCGCTCCTGATGATCTTCACATCCGGCACCGAGGGGGCCAGCAAGGCCGCCGTACTGACCCACGCCAACTGCTTCTGGACCAACCTCTCGCTGTCCCGGACGATGGATCTGGGCAGCACCGATGTGGTGCTGGCCGTGCTGCCGCAGTTCCACGTCGGCGGCTGGAATATCCAGCCCCTGCTGGCCTGGTGGACCGGCGCCACGGTGGTCCTGGAACGGGGCTTCGAACCGGGCCGGGTCCTGCAGCTGATCGCGGAGCGAAAGGTCACCATGCTCATGGGCGTCCCCACCCAGTACCTGATGCTCGCCGAGCACCCCGACTTCGCCACCGCCGAGCTGGGCAGCCTCCGGCACGCGGTGGTGGGCGGGGCACCCATGCCGCCGGCACTGCTGCGCATCTGGCACCGCAGGGGAGTGGCGTTGAGCCAGGGCTACGGCTTGACCGAGGCATCGCCCAACGTGCTCTGCCTCGCCAACGAGGATGCCCTGCGGATGGTGGGATACTCGGGCAAACCCTATCCGCACGTCGCCGTCGCGGTGGCCGATCCAGTCACCGGGGAAATCCTGGAGGGTGCCGCCTCCGGGGAGCTGCTGGTGGGCGGACCGGGGGTCTTCGCGGGCTACTTCCGCGATCCCGCCGCCACCGCCGCCGTCCTCGCCGGGGACTGGCTGCGCACCGGCGACCTGGTGGAGCGCGACGCCGAGGGCTACATCAAAGTGGTGGACCGGCTCAAGGACATCTACATCTCCGGTGGCGAAAACGTGGCCCCGGCCGAGGTCGAGGCGGCGCTGCTGGCCCATCCGGCGGTGGCCCAGGCCGCCGTCGTCGGCGTGGCGGACGAACGCTGGGGCGAAACCGGCGTGGCATTTGTGGTGATCCGCCCCGGGATGGCCACGGATGAGCAGGAACTCCTGGAACACTGCGGGGCCCGGCTGGCGCGGTTCAAGGTCCCCGGACGGATCGAGACCGTGGCCGCGCTGCCGCGCACGGCGCTGAACAAGGTATTGCGCGCCCGGTTGCGGCAACAGCTGGATGAGCATGGCCGGGCGGGACGCCCCGACGGGCGCGGGCCCGCTGCCCGCCCCGACGGCTCGGCCGCGTCCCTGCCCCTTGACGGGAGCCGGAGGTGAGCGCCGTGCCGCGCACCGCGAGGGGCACCCGAACCCGGGCCAAACTACTCCAGGCTGCCGAAACGGTGTTTGCCTCCGTGGGCTATCACGAAGCCTCGATCGTAAAAATCACCGAGGAGGCCGGCGTCGGCCTGGGCACCTTCTACCTGTACTTCGAGGGAAAACAGACCATTTTCGATGAGGTGGTCGAGGACCTCAACCGGCGGGTCCGGCACGCCATGACCGACGCCGCCCGCTCCGCCGGCACCCGGCTTGAAGCCGAACGGGCCGGCTTCCGGGCCTTCTTCAAGTTCACGGCGGAACACCCCGCGCTGTACCGGATCATCCGGCAGGCCGAGTTCGTCTCGCCCGGGGCCCTGCGCCTGCACTACACCCGGATCGTCAACGGCTACATCGAAGGGCTCAAAGCCGCGCAGCTCAGCGGCGAAGTCCGGGAGATGGATCCCACCGTGGCGGCCTGGGCGCTGATGGGCATCGGCGAGCTGATCGGCATGCGCTGGGTGCTGTGGGACGAGGAAGGCGCCGAACCCGCGCAGGGCGCCCGGCCGGACGTCCCGGAGGAAGTCTTTGAGGAAATGATGCAGTTCATCGAACGCGCACTCGCCCCCGCACCGGGGGCCACGGCGCGAAGCACCGCTACCGGCACCACCCCTACCCAGGAAGGGACAGCCTCGTGAACCAGGCAGCCAGTAACACAGCCGGCAACAATCCGGCCGGCAACTCCACGTACCGGACCACGGAGGTCCAGGTCCGTGGCGGAACCCTGCATACCGCCCTCTGGGGCCCCGAGGACCCGGCCGCGCCGACCATCCTCGCGGTCCACGGGGTGACGGCGTCCCACAAGGCCTGGCCGAAGCTGGCCGAAGCCCTGCCGGACGTCAGGATCATTGCCCCGGACCTGCGGGGCCGAGGGCTCAGCAACGCGCTTCCCGCGCCCTACGGCATGCCCTCCCACGCCGAGGACCTCGCAGCTGTGCTTGACGCGCTGAGCACGGGACCGGTGGTTGTGGTTGGCCATTCGATGGGTGCTTTCGTGTCCGTGGTGCTCGCGAACCTGTTCCCGCAGCGGGTGCGGTCCCTGGTGCTGGTTGACGGCGGACTGCCGTTGCAGGTGCCCGCCGACCTCAGTGACGAGCAGATCGTCGCGGCGGTGCTGGGACCCGCGGCCGAGCGGCTGAACGCCGTCTTCCCCAGCCGGGAGGCCTACCGCAGCTACTGGAAGCAGCATCCGGCCTTCAGCGCGGACTGGAGCCCCCTGGTGGAGGATTACGTCGACTACGACCTCACCGGCGAGGAACCGGTGCTTCGGCCGGCCACCCGCTACCAGGCGATGGCGGACGACACCGCTGAACTGCGCCGTGGTCCCTCACTCCTCAAGGCCCTGGACGAGCTCGCGGTGGAGACCCTGGTGCTGCGGGCGCCCCGCGGCCTGCTGGACGAACCCGGCGGCCTGTACGCACCCGGGTATCTGGATGCCTGGGCCGACAAGCTGCCGGCGCTGACAGTGCGCGAGGTCCCGGACGTCAACCACTACACGATCATCATGGGCGCTGCGGGCGCCGCCGCCGTCGCGGACACCGTGCGGGACGCGCTGGCGGTGGCTTAGCCGTCGGGGCTCCACGTGGGCCGCCCCCGCCGGGCAACTTTCTGCCTGAGGGCTTACGGCGCCGACTCGAGGATCCGGGTCTTCGGGGCACCCAGGAGGGCGGGGGCAACGGTGGAGGAATTCCAGACGTTCGCCTGAAGGTTCGCCAGCAGCGCTTCGGCCTGGTCGCGGCTTTCGAAATCGAGTTCGACCACCACGTAGTTCGGATCGTCCACCGGGCGGCTGACCCGGTGCGCGGTGACCCCCGACGCCACTCGGTTCACCGGATCACTGTCGAATGAGGCTTTCCACATGCCAAAATCCTTGATCTCGTGCTCTATCTGCAAGGTGTACATCGCACTCAGTCCTTCCGGCGCCAGATCTGCAAATTGTGGGGATGCCTCCAAGCTACGCGCGGCAGGCAGCCAGCGGTACCCCAAGATCTGGTGGAGGAGTGTCGGGATCCGGCGCTTCGCCTAGCCGCCGGCGAACGGCGGCAGGACGTCGACGACGTCGTCCGGCTTCAGTGTCGCCGCACGGTTCCGTACCGCCACCTCGTTGAGCAGGAAGCTGCTCCGGGACAGGAGCCGCGCCAGCGGCGGCGTTCCGGCCGGGGGTTCCGGGCGCTCGACGGCGAGGATGGCCTCCAGCAGCGAATCGACCGTGGCGTCCGCGGGCAGGTCGAAGTGCTCCTCGTCGGCGCCGGCGGCAGCGCGCGCGGCAGCGAAGTAACGTACATTCACGGGTGGTTCAGCCTCCGATGGCGCTCATGCTGCGGTCCGGCTGGACGAAGTCCGGGGCGTCCAGTCCGACGTGGTCCATGCCGTGGGCCTTGGGCTTGATCCACATGGCGTCCTGCCAGCGCTCTGCGAGTTGTTCGTCGCTGGCGCCCTCGCGGAGCAGCCCCAGCAGGTCCACTTCCTCGCGGGAGAACAGGCAGCTCATGATCTTGCCCTCGGCCGTGATGCGGGTGCGGCGGCAATCGGAGCAGAACGGCTCGGTCACGGACGCGATGATCCCCACGGTTCCGAGCACCGGCCCGGTGGCTTCGGCCGTGCCGGGAACGCGGGCCCGGACCTCGAAGCGTTCGGCCGGGGCGCCATCGCGGTCCCGCGGATCACTGCTGAGCACGTAGTCGACGGAGAGCAGCTCACGGATCTCCGCGGCGGTGATCATGTTCCGGCGGGTCCAGCCGTGGTCGGCGTCGAGCGGCATCTGCTCGATGAAGCGCAGCTCGTAGCCGCGGTCCAGCGCCCAAGCCAGCAGGGCGGGGGACTCGGCGTCGTTGATGCCGCGCATCAGCACGGCGTTGAGCTTTACGGGGCCCAGGCCGGCGGCCCAGGCGGCATCCACGCCGGCCAGGACCTTGTTCAGGAAGGGGCGGCGGGTCAGTTGGGTGAACGTTTCCTCATGGAGCGAGTCCAGCGAGACGTTGATCCGCGAGAGCCCGGCGGCCTTGAGCCCGGCAGCTTTTTTGTCCAGGCCGACGGCATTCGTGGTCATGGAAATCGGAAGGTCGGGGTGGGCGTGGCGGAGGGCCGAAATGATGTCCATCAGATCGGCCCGCACCAGCGGTTCTCCGCCGGTGAGCCGGAGTTCCCGCACTCCCAGCATGTCGACGCCGATCCGCACGATCCGGACAATCTCCTCCGCCGACATCACGGCCTGCTTGGACAACCACTCCAGGCCCTCGGCAGGCATGCAGTACGTACAGCGCAGATTGCATTTATCCGTCAGGGAAAGCCGCATGTCGGTGGCGCGGCGGCCGTAGCGGTCCACAAGGCCGGCGGGCATCCCGGCCGGGCGCCCGGGCACCTGCGCGCCGGAAGTGCCCGCGCCGGAACCGTCCTCCGCGCGGGGCTGGGGCATACCAAGCTGAACACTCATAGAGTCAGGCTACGCCACCTCGGCGCCGGCATCACTCCTGTTGGGCGCCGTCGTGCTTGTTGGGCCCCGTCGTGCGCCGGTCCCGGCGGGCGGTGCCGCCCGGAGCGGCGCGAATCTATGCTGGGAGCGTGAACACCTCCCAGCACGGGCAGCCGGGCACACTGCCAAACCCCGGCCCGCAAACCCCGGTTCCGCGCCTGACGGACCGGCAAGCGTCTGCCTGGGCGGCCGCGGCCGGAGTCGTGGCCGTCGGTACCGGGCTGGCGCTGGGGGAACTCGCGGCAGGACTCGTGAGTCCCTCGCTCTCCCCGGTGACTGCCGTCGGGGGCGCCGTGATCGATGCGGTCCCGCCAGGCGTCAAGGACTGGGCCATTTCGCTCTTCGGCACGGCGGACAAGATCGCCCTGCTCGGCGGCATGGCGCTCGTGATCGCCGCGCTGGCCGCCGTGGCCGGAATCGCGGAGCTGCGGCGCCGCTTCGCCGGGGTAGCCATCATCGCCGTCTTCGGGGTGGCGGGGCTGGCTGCCGTGCTGGGCCGCAGCGAACTGACCGGGAATGCGGTCCCCGTTCCGCTGCTCGCCGCCGTCGTGAGCATGGTCCTGCTGCGCTGGCTGATCCGCCGGCTGGGGGAGTGGCAGGCCGACGCCGGACTCCCGGCCGAAGGCACAGCACCCGCAGTGGAAGACACAGCACCCGCAGTGGAAGACACAGCACCCGCAGTGGAAGACACAGCGCCGCCGGCCGAAGACACAGCGCCGCCGGCCGAAGGACCTGCCCCCGCGGCGCAGCCTCCCTCCCGCCGCCGCTTCTTCCAGGTGCTCGGCGGAACTGCCGTCGTCGCCGCGGCCGCCGGCGTGCTCGCCGCGACGATCCGGGGAGCCGCCGCCGTCGTGAGTGACCTGCGCAGCAAGCTCGCGCTCCCCGCGCCGGCGTCACCGGCACCGCCCATTCCGGCCGGAGCCGAGGTGGGGCTGGACGGGGTGAGCCCGCTGGTGACGGCCAACAAGGACTTCTACCGGATCGACACCGCCCTGCGCGTCCCGGTGCTGGACCCGGGCCAGTGGACCCTGAAGGTCACCGGGCTCGTGGAGCGCGAGGTCTCGCTGGACTTCGCCACGCTGCTGGCCAAACCCTTGGTCGAGCGGCACGTCACCATCGCCTGCGTCTCCAACGAGGTGGGCGGTGACCTGATTGGCAACGCCCGCTGGCTCGGCTGGCCGGTCCGGGACCTGCTGGCCCTCGCAGGCCCGCAGGACGGCGCGGACATGGTGCTGTCCCGCAGCGCTGACGGCTGGACCGCCGGCACCCCGCTCGAGGTGCTGACGGACAACCGGGACGCGCTCCTGGCCGTCGGGATGAACGGTGAGCCGCTGCCCCTGGAGCACGGCTTTCCGGTCCGGCTCATCGTGCCCGGTCTCTATGGCTACGTGTCGGCGACCAAGTGGGTCACGGAGCTCAAAGTGACGCGCTTCGCGGACGACGTCGGGTACTGGACGCCCCGCGGCTGGAGCGAGAGGGGACCCATCAAGACCTCCTCCCGCATCGATGTGCCCCGCAACGGCCGCTCCGTGCCCGCCGGCACCGTGGCCTTCGGCGGCGTCGCCTGGGCCCAGCACACCGGGATCGGCCGGGTGGAGCTCCGGGTCAACCGTGGCGCGTGGCAGCAGGCCGAGCTGGCCCCAGGGATATCCACGGACACCTGGTCCCAGTGGAAGCTGGCCCTGCCGCTGACCCCCGGCCAGTACGAGGTCCAGGTCCGCGCCACGGACCTCACCGGCGCCGCGCAGGTGGAGGACCGCACGCCGGTGGCGCCCAGCGGGGCCACGGGCTTTCACACGGTTAGAGTTGACGTGAAGTCCTAATACGCCGGGCCAACACGCCCGGCCAAGCAGCCGGGCAAGGCCCCGGACCAGGGAGCCGGACCGGCAAATTCAGTAACCGGCTCACGACGAGGGGTTACCAACGCATGCACCGCACCCAGACACGGCACGTCACCGTGGAAGCGCACCGCGAGTCCGTCCGCCGGCTGCTGGCTCCGCTCCGCACCCCGGACCAGGTTGAACAGCTCCCGCTCCTCGCGGCGCTGGGCAGGGGACTCGCGGCGGACGTCAAGGCTCCGCTGGACCTGCCCCCGTTCGCGAATTCGCAGATGGACGGCTACGCCATCCGCAGTGCCGACGTGCCCGACGACGGTGCCGAACTGCGCGTCGTCGCGCCCGTCCCGGCCGGTGCCACACCCCCCGAACTGGCCCCCGGGACCGCCGCCCCGATCATGACCGGCGCCATGATGCCGCCCGGGGCGGACGCCGTCGTCCCGATCGAACAGGCCCTGCCGGCGGACTTCCCCGCGCCCGGCGTGCCGGCCACGGTCCGGCTGCCCGCCGTCCCGGCACGGAACTTCGTCCGCGACGCCGGCAGCGACATCCGCAGCGGGGCACTGGCACTCGCCGCCGGAACCTTCCTCGGACCCGGCCAGCTGGGACTCCTGGCCGCCATGGGATTCACCGAGGTCCCCGTCTACCGGGCGATGCGGATCCTCCTCGTCACCACCGGCGACGAGGTCGTGGAACCGGGCAGCCCGCTGGGCCCCGGCAAGATCTACGACTCCAACGCCACCCTGCTCGAAGCATCCATGCGCCAGGCCGGCCTCAACGTCACCCGGACCGGGATCTCCACGGACCGCCCCGAGGAGCTCGCGGCCCTGCTGCGCAGGCACGCGGCGGAGGTGGACCTGATCATCACCACCGGCGGAGTCAGCAAGGGCGCCTACGAGGTGGTCCGGCAGGCAATGGAGGGCCACGACGTCGACTTCCTCGGCGTCGCGATGCAGCCCGGCGGTCCGCAGGGGATCGGAACTTTCGACGGCGTCCCGGTCCTCGGGTTCCCGGGCAACCCGGTGAGCTGCCTCGTTTCCTTCGAGATGTTCCTCCGGCCCGCCCTGGCCGACCTCTTCGGCTCGCCCGCGCCGCGTCCCGTGGTGAGGGCCCGGCTGACCCAGGCGCTGGCGTCCCCGCCGGGCAAGCACCAGGTGCGGCGCGGGACCGCCCTCCCCGACGGCACCGTCCGGCTGGAAGGCGGCGCAGGATCGCACCTCGTCAGTGCCCTGGCCCGGTCCAACGCGCTGATCCAGATCCCGGAAGGAATTTCCGCGCTCGCCGAGGGCGCCGAGGTGGAAGTATGGATGCTGTGAATGAAGATAACCCGGCAACGGGAACCCCACGCCTGACCCACCTCCGGCAGGACGGCACGGCCCAGATGGTGGACGTGTCCAACAAGGCGGAGAGCACCCGCGAGGCCACGGCCACCGCCACCGTCCGCAGCACCGCAGAGGTCCTGGCCCTCCTCGGCGCGGGGGAACTGCCCAAGGGCGATGCCCTCTCCGTCGCCCGGGTTGCGGGCATTATGGCCGCGAAGAAAACCCCGGAGCTGATCCCGCTGTGCCACCCGCTGCCGATCGCCAAGGTCACCGTCGACTTCGAGCTCGACACCACCACGGTCACCGTCTTCGCCACCGTTAAGACCCGCGGCATCACCGGCGTCGAGATGGAAGCGCTGACCGCGGCCTCCGTGGCCGCCCTCAGCGTGTACGACATGATCAAGGCCGTGGACAAACACGCGGTGCTGACCGACATCAAGGTGCTGGCCAAAAGCGGCGGCAAGAGCGGGGACTGGACAATATGAGCATGCCCGAACCACACCGGCACGGCGAAGCCACCGGGCGGAAGGCCGGCGTCGTGATCGCCTCCACCCGGGCCGCGGCCGGGATCTATGAGGACCTCACCGGCCCCGTCATCATCGACTGGCTCACCGAACACGGCTTTGAGCCCTACCCGGCGCTCGTGGTCCCCGACGGCGAGGCGGTGGGCGCAGCCCTGCGCGCGCTCCTGACCCAGGCGCCGGCCGTGATCATCACCAGCGGCGGCACCGGCCTCAGCCCCACCGACGCCACCCCGGAACAGACGTTGCCCCTGCTGGACCGCGAAATTCCGGGCATCATGGAGGGCATCCGCGGCGCCGGGACCGCCAAAACCCCCCTGGCGATGCTCAGCCGGGGCCACGCGGGGGCGGCCGGCCAGACTTTCATCGTCAATCTCCCCGGATCCCCCAAGGGCGTTATGGACGGCCTCAGCGTGCTGGATCCCATCCTCGGACACCTGTGCGACCAGCTGGAAGGCAGCCATGGCCACTGAATCAACCTTTGAACCGGACTTTGTCGTGGTGAACGCGGTACTGAGCGCCGAGCCCATCTCGGTGGACCAGGCCATCGCCGCCGTCGAATCCGACACCGCGGGCGCGGTGGTCAGCTTCAGCGGCGTGGTCCGGAACCACGACGGCGGCAAACCTGTCCGGCGGCTCAGCTACAGCGCGCACCCGACAGCGCACCAGGTGATGGCCGACGTCGTCGCGCAGCTCGTCGCCGAACAGGCCGCCGGCGGTGACACCGGCAGCGAATCCGGAGAACCCGGCGGGACCGGCAGCGGCACGGCACAGCCGGTGCGGATCTGGGCGGCCCATCGGATTGGGATGCTGGAGATCGGCGACCCCGCCCTGGTCTGCGCCGTATCCGCCGCGCACCGCGGCCAGGCCTTCGCGGTCTGCTCGGAACTGGTGGACCGGATCAAGGCGCAGGTTCCCATCTGGAAAGAACAGTTCTTCACCGACGGCACGGTCGAGTGGGTCGGTGCGGGGGAATAGTCCTCTCGCATCAAGGCGTCAGCGCCGCGCTGCGGGCCTGTTAGGGCCTGTCATGCGCGGCCGCCGGTTCAAGGCGGCACCCGCCCCGGCGGTAGGGTTGATGGCATGACCGAACAACTCGCAGTCGCCGTGCTGGGCGCGAACGGGCGCATGGGCGCCGAGGCGGTGCAGGCCGTCGAGGCCGCCGCGGACCTGAAGCTTGTCGCCGCGCTGGGCCGGAACGATTCCCTGGACACGCTCGTCGACGCCGGCGCCCGGATCGTGGTGGACCTGACGGTCCCCGAAAGCACCGAAGCGAACGTCCGCTTCGCCGTCGAACACGGCATGCATGCCGTTGTGGGGACCACCGGCTGGGACGCGGAGAGGCTGCGCCGGCTCGAGGAACTCCTCGCCGGCCATCCCGGCGCGGGAGTCCTGATCGCGCCGAACTTCGCCCTGGGCTCGGTCCTCGCCTCCGCTTTCGCGGCCAAGGCCGCGCGCTACTTCGAATCGGTCGAAATCGTCGAACTGCACCACCCGGACAAGGTGGACGCCCCGTCCGGAACGGCTGTGCGGACCGCGCAGCTGATCTCCGCAGAGCGCGCGGCCGCCGGCCTCCCCGCCAGCCCCGACGCCACCACCAGCGAGCGCCCTGGCGCGCGCGGCTGCGACGTCGACGGCGTCCGCGTCCACAGCGTCCGGCTGCGCGGACTCGTAGCCCACCAGGAAGTCCTGCTGGGCGGGCCGGGGGAGCAGCTGACCTTCCGGCACGACTCCTTCGACCGCGCCTCCTTTATGCCCGGCGTGCTGCTGGGTGTGCGCAGCGTTGCGGCGAACCCGGGCCTCACTGTCGGGCTGGACGGCTACCTGGACCTGGGGGTCTGAGCGCCTTGGCCAATGTCCTGACCGCGTTCAAAGCCAACCGCACCAAGATCTGGGTCGGCGCCGTCACGCTCCTTCTGGTTTTCTACCTCGTGGTGTCTTTCCAGCGCGCGGTGCTCCTGATGACGGACCCCAATCCCGTGGCGAAGGCCATCGGTGTGGCGTATCTGCTCCTCCCGGTGATCGGGGCCTGGGCCCTGGTCCGCGAGCTGCTTTTCGGCGCCCGGACGGAACGACTGGCGAAAATCCTCGAAGCCGAGGGCGGGCTGCCGGAAGACACGCTGCCGCGCACGCCTGCGGGGCGGATCGTCCGCGAGGCTGCCGACCTCGAATTCGAGAAGTACCGTGCCGAAACGGAAGCCGCGCCGGAGGACTGGCGCTCCTGGTTCCGGCTCAGCTGCGCCTACGACGCCGCGGGCGACCGCAAGCGGGCGCGCGCCGCGATGCGCGACGCCGTCCGGCTGTACCGCACGGGATCCCGCCAGGCCTGAGCCGTTTCCGGGGCGACTCCGGGGCAGTTACCGGACGCGGGCCGGCTGGAAGCGGCCCAGCTGGTTGGCCGCATGCGCCACCCACTCCAGCGGACCCCGCCATGACAGGGCCGCGAAGATGCCGCCCAAGACCAGGATCGCCACGGCCTGTCCCCAGTAGACGCCCTCAACTGTCCATCCGGACGGCAACGGCCGGCCGTAGAGCGAGGCCATCACGCACAGGTGCGCCGTGTAGAAGCTCAAGGTCATGGCACCGGCACCGCGCAGCGGGAGCAGCACGTCCAGCCCGGGCCGCTGCACCAGCCGGCCCACCAGAAGAAAGACTCCGACGACGGCGGCCGCCACCCCCGAGGTGTGCAGCAGGTCCAGCGTGGTTCCCGAGTGCGGGGCGCTGGAGGCGAGCCACCAGGCCGAACCGGTCTGGTCTACGCCGGCCAGATTGACCTGCAGGAGGCTCTCCAGCGGGTACGAGGGATCCAGCAGTGTGGCCTGCAGCGCCGCCCGGCCGCCCCAGTCCTCCATCATCACGACGCTAAGCCACTTGGCAAGGACCGCCACCGCGGATCCCACCGCCAGCAGCAGGACCGGGACCGATGCCGACGTGAGGGCGAGCCGGCCGATCGCCAGGCCGATCAGCAGATACGTAATCCACTGCAGGACGGGATAATAGCCGGTCAGGAAGAGGTCCCCGAGCAGGACGGCCGGCGTGGACAGGTCCTCCCACAGGGGGTTGTGACCCAGCTGCAGGGGCGGCTCGGCGGTGAGGAGCCAAGGCCGCAGCAGGAAGGCGACAGCCGGGCTGACCAGCACCCAGCCGGCGGCCAGCACCAGAAGGTGTTTGACGTCCAGCCCGAGGAACGGCAGCACGCACAGGAACAGCACGGCGTAGTGGACCAGGATGATGGCGATGTTCACCTCGAGCCCGCCAAGGGAGAGCCCGACGGCGCCGATCACCAGGGCCCGGAGCGCGACGCCCCGGCGGGCCGCCCACAGGTCGGGGCCGTGGAGCGGTTGCTGCTTGCCGGTTGACAGGGCCAGCCCGACTCCCGCGAGGACGGCGAACAGGGCGGAGGCGCGACCGGAAAACACGAGTCCCGTCCACGTGGGGGTGAGGTGGGCGTTGGACTCGAAAGTCGGGAAGACGTGCGTGGCCATCATGCCCAGGAGGGCCAGGCCGCGGGCGGCGTCGATGCCGGACAACCGCGTTCCAGCGAGCTTGCCTGCTGCGGGCCGTGAAGTGGAGGCTGTTCCGCGCGACGTCATCGTCCGATCGTCTCATGAGACGCGCCGGCGGGCTGCGGCCAGGAACGGATCCGGCGGTGTTCACAGGAGCTGCACAGGGCCTTGTGTTCGAATATATGTTCGAATACTATGTCGTCATGAACAACCCACCAGAACCCGCACAGCCCTTGGATGCACGGCGGCCGGACGAAACCCCCGGTGTGCTCAAGGCGATGAGTCCCGGCGTCGTGGACTTCCTCTTCCGGCAACTCGTCGCCGGCGAGCCGGCGGAGGACGTCCAGTGGCGCGAAGAGGGGACGGTCCTGTCGGCGCAGGCGCCGGGCGCCGAACTTGCCCGCCGGCTGGCCGAGACCGAACTCGATGCGCTCACTCCCGGCGAACTGTTCCACTACGTGCGGGCTGCCCAGCGGCTCGCGGCGTGGGCCGAGGGCCTGCGGGAGCATGCCGTGAGCCGCTACTGTGCCGCACCTTCCGGCGGCGCCGCGCCGGCCACGTAGGCCGCGCCTAGGATGGCAGGGTGACTACCGCACTGACGCTTTCCGCCATTCAGTACACGGCTCTCGAGGGCGGCATTCCCGCCAACGTCCTGGAGCACATCCGCCTCATCGAAGACGCGGACGGCCACGGCGCCCGGCTGGTGGTGTTCCCTGAGCTCTCCCTGACCGGCTACGGGCTGGAAGCACTGGCGGAACCAGAGCGGTGGGTGAGTGCGGCGGACCCCCGGCTCGACGGCCTGCGCGAAATCTGCCGGCGGACCGGGATCACCGTGGTCGTCGGGGCCCCGTTCCGCGAAGCTGACGGCACGCCCCGCCTGGCCTCGCTCGCCCTGCACCCGACCGGAGAGCTGCAGGCCTGCTTCAAAGTCTGGCTCCACGGCGCGGAGCGGCACGCCTTCCGGCCCGGGGACCGCACGGTCATCCTGGGCGTCGACGGCTGGAAGATTGCCCTGGCCATCTGCCGGGACGCCTCCCGCCCGGAACATGCCGGCGAGGGGGCGGCGGCAGGCGCCGACATCTATGCCGTCTCGGCCCTCTACGCCGCCGGTGAGGACCACCGGCTGGCCCTGCACCTCGGCGCGCGCGCCATGGACAACCGGATGTACGGAGTGCTGGCCAACCTCGGCGGCACCACTGAACTCGGGCCCTCGGCCGGCGGGAGCGGATTTTGGGGACCTGACGGGCGTGTGATCCGGCAGGCCGCCGGGACGGGGACCGAGGTGCTGACCGCGACCCTGCAGCACGACGTCCTTGGCCGATACGCCGACGAACGCCACGCATGAGTCGCCCGGGCCTGCACTCCGCCGGCCGGCCTCCGGCTGAGGTTCCGGTCCGGGATTGATCTTCATCACGTCGCCGTCATTGTCCGATCACGCCGGGGACAGGGTAACGTTTTTCATATGGCTGACTCTCGCACTCGCTCTTTCACGTTCGGATCCCTCGTGACCGCCATGGTCACGCCTTTCACGTCCGACGGTGAGGTCGATTACCAGCAGAACGCGGAGCTGGCCAACAAGCTCGTCGACGACGGCCATGACGCCCTCGTGATTTCCGGCACTACCGGGGAAACCTCCACGCTGGAAGACGATGAGAAGGAAAAGCTCTTCCGCGTCGTCGTGGAAGCAGTGGGGGACCGCGCCAAGGTGATCGCCGGAACGGGCACCAACCACACCTCGCACTCGATCGAGATGGCCAAGCGTGCCGCCAAAGCCGGGGCCCACGGCCAGTTGATCGTCACCCCGTACTACAACAAGCCCAGCCAGGCCGGGATCCAGGCCCACATCGAAGCCGTCGCCGACGCCGCCGATCTTCCCGTGATGGTCTATGACATCCCCGGCCGCGCCTGCGTTCCGATCCTGCCCGAAACCATGATCCGGCTCGCGGAGCACCGGAACATCGTGGCGCTCAAGGACGCGAAGGCCGATTTCGCCGCCGTGACCCGGGTGCTCGCCAACACTGACCTCGATGTCTATTCCGGCGACGACGGGCTGACCCTGCCGTGGATGGCAGCCGGCGCCGCCGGACTCGTGAGCGTCTCCGCGCACGTCGCGACGCGGCAGTTCCGCGCCATGATCGACGCCGCACTTGCGGGCGACTTCGCCGCCGCCCGCACCATACATTTCGAACTGGACCCCGTGGTCCGTGCAGTGATGACCCATATCCAGGGTGCTGTTGCTGCGAAGCAAGTTCTTAAGTGGCAGGGAGTCCTGCCCAACTCGGTTGTCCGTTTGCCCCTCGTGGAGCCGGACGAAGCTGAGATCGAAACCATCCGCGAGGACTTGGCGGAAGCCGGAATGGTCTTTTCCTGATCAGGTATTTGATCCTGATGAGTAAAGGCCAGGCCGGCAACCGCCTGGAAAGTAGTGCATTATGACCCAAACCGCCCTTCCCGGCCTTGTCACGCCGCCGAAACTGCTCAAGGACACCCTGCGGATCGTTCCGCTCGGCGGCCTCGGGGAGATCGGCCGGAACATGACCGTCTTCGAAATCGACGGCAAGCTGCTCATTGTCGACTGCGGCGTCCTCTTCCCGGAAGAGACCCAGCCCGGCGTCGACCTGATCCTGCCCGATTTCTCCTACATCGAGAACCGCGTGGATGACATCGTCGCCGTCGTCCTGACCCACGGCCACGAGGACCATATCGGTGCCGTTCCGTACCTGTTGCGCCTGCGCGCCGACATTCCCCTGGTGGGCTCCCGGCTGACGCTGGCCCTCATCGAGGCGAAGCTGCAGGAACACCGGATCAAGCCGGTCACCCAGACCGTCACCGAGGGGCAGGTGCAGAAGTTCGGTCCGTTCGAGTGCGAATTCGTGGCCGTCAACCACTCCATCCCCGACGCCCTCGCCGTCTTCCTCCGCACCTCCGGCGGCACGGTTCTGCACACCGGCGACTTCAAGATGGACCAGTTGCCGCTGGACGGCCGGATCACCGACCTCCGCCACTTCTCCAAGCTCGGTGAAGAAGGCGTCGACCTGTTCATGTCGGACTCCACGAATGCCGACGTGCCGGGCTTCACCACCGCCGAGAAAGAGATCGGGCCCACCCTGGACCGGCTCTTCGGCCAGGCCTCCAAGCGCCTGATCGTCGCGTCCTTCTCCTCGCACGTGCACCGTGTCCAGCAGGTCCTCGACGCCGCCGCCAACCACAACCGCAAGGTGGCCTTCGTTGGCCGCTCGATGGTCCGCAACATGGCCATCGCGGAAAAGCTCGGCTACCTTGACGTGCCTGCGGGCATCCTCGTCGACATCAAGAACATCGACAACCTGCCGGACAACCGCGTGGTCCTGATGTCCACCGGTTCCCAGGGGGAGCCGATGGCGGCCCTGTCCCGCATGGCCAACGGCGACCACCGCGTCGTCGTGGGCCCGGGCGACACCGTCATCCTCGCCTCCAGCCTGATCCCAGGCAACGAGAACGCCGTCTTCCGCATCATCAACGGCCTGCTCAAACTCGGCGCCGACGTCATCCACAAGGGCAACGCCAAGGTGCACGTCTCCGGCCACGCCGCCGCCGGCGAGCTGCTGTACTGCTACAACATCCTGGAGCCGCTCAACGCGATGCCGGTGCACGGGGAAACCCGCCACCTGATCGCCAACGGCAAGATCGCCCTGGACTCCGGCGTCCCCGAGGAAAGCATCCTGCTCGCGGACAACGGCACCGTCATCGACCTTCGGGACCACCAGGCCGACATCGTCGGCCAGGTGGAAGTCGGCTTTGTCTACGTCGACGGCTCCAGCGTCGGCGAAGTCACGGAAGCGGACCTGAAGGACCGCCAGACGCTCGGCGACGAAGGCTTCATCTCCATCATCACCGTGATCCACCGCGCCACCGGCAAGGTGGTTTCCGGCCCCGAGATCCACGCGCGCGGCGTGGCGGAGGACGACTCCGTCTTCGACGAGATCATCCCCAAGATCAACGCAGCCCTGGAAGAAGCCGTGCTCAACCGCACGGACCACACCACACACCAGCTGCAGCAGGTTGTCCGCCGCGTGGTGGGTACCTGGGTCAACCGCAAGCTCCGCCGCAAGCCCATGATCATCCCGGTGGTCCTGGAAGCGTAAGTCCCCGGTCCCACGCGCTGGAGGCCACACGCCTCCCTACGCACCACAACGGCCCTCCCGGCCTGCCGCAGCCTCGCGCTTGCGGTGGGCCGGGAGGGCCGTTTTTGCGTGTCAGGCCAGCAACATGATCCCTTCGGAGGCCCGGAAATCCGCGGAATTCGGCCCGGGGTCGGGTACCGTAGCGGGTATGGCGACACGTACTTCCTCCGCGCCAAGAGGAAACTCCAGCGGTAAATCAGGCAGCTCTGCGGCCCGGGGCTCCCGCCCGGCTGCATCCAAAACCACCAAGTCCTCCGGAACAACGGGCACCGCGCGCACCCGCCAACTGGCCGCCGTCGAACCCAAGCAGCCCTGGCTGGTCCGGGTTGTGGCCGGCGCCTGGCTGGGCGTTGCCCACGTCCTCGGGGCGGGCATCCGCCGGATCGGCTACGACGTCAGCGACCTCGCGCCCGAAGACCGCCGCGACGGCGCAGCCCTGTTCAATCTCGCACTCGGTGTGTTCGTTGCCACCTTCGCCTGGTGGGGATTCCAGGGCTGGTTCCCGGACATGGTCTACGGGATCGTCAACGGCACCTTCGGCTGGATGGCGCTGCTGCTGCCGCTGATGCTGTTCGTCTGCGCCTTCCGGCTGTTCCGCCAGCCCGTCGACGGCCGCGGCAACAACCGGATCGGCATCGGGTTCCTGATCATGGCGTTCGCCGGCTCCGGCCTCGCCCACGTCATTGGCGGGGAACCGACCGTCGCTGACGGGTTCGACGGGCTGCGCCGTGCCGGCGGCATGCTCGGATACCTGGCCGCCGCCCCGCTGGCCGCCATCCATTCCGCCGTCCCGCTGGCTGTCTACGGCCTGCTCGCCTTTACGTCCCTGCTGATCGTCACGGCCACGCCCTTCGGCGCGATCCCCGGCCGGCTGCGCGACGCCTACGAACACCTCATGGGCATCGACCTGCAGGACCAGTACAGCGACGACCACGACGGCGACGGTCACGACCGCAGCTACCTCTACGAAAACGACGCCCCCGCCCCGGCGAAGAAGAAGCGCCGGCGCCTCTTCGGCAAGGACCAGGACGACGAGGCCGGACTCGAAGGCTACGTCGGCGACGAGGCCTTCGAACGCGCACTCATTGCCGACGAGGAAGCGGAGGCCGCGAAAGCCGCCGGTGGCGGCAAATCCGGCTCCAAGTCCGCCGCCAAACCGGTCGCCCCCGGGGTGCGCCGTCCCACCCAGGCCGAAATCGCCGTCGAAAAGATCAAGGCAGCCCAGGGGCTCGGGAGCGCCGCAGCGGGGGAGAACGCCACCGAGGCCATCCCTCTCGTCACCCCCGGGATGGTCGCCGCCGGGTCACTCAACCCGGCCGCCCCCGCGCCCGCGGCTGCCGCCGTCGCAGCCGCCGCGAAGGTCCCCTCCAACCCCGTGGCAGCGGCGCCGCTGCCCACGCCGATCCCGCAGCGCACGGAACAGCTCTCGCTCGCCGGCGACGTGACGTACACGCTCCCGGCGTCGGACGTCCTGACCCCGGGCTCCATCCCGAAGGAGCGCACCGAGGCCAACGACGCGATCGTCGCGTCGCTGACCGAAACGCTGAACCAGTTCAACGTGGATGCCCAGGTCACCGGCTTCAGCCGCGGCCCCACCGTCACCCGCTACGAGATCGAGCTCTCCCCGGGCACCAAGGTGGAGCGCGTCACCGCACTGTCCAAGAACATCTCCTACGCCGTCGCCAGCTCGGACGTGCGTATTTTGAGCCCCATCCCGGGCAAGTCGGCGATCGGCATCGAGATCCCGAACACGGACCGCGAAACCGTGTCCCTGGGCGATGTGCTGCGCAGCCAGAACGCCCGGCGCACCGACCACCCGATGGTCATGGGTGTCGGCAAGGACGTCGAGGGCGGGTACGTCGTCGCGAACCTCGCCAAGATGCCGCACCTCCTGGTCGCGGGCGCCACCGGCGCCGGCAAGTCCTCGTTCGTGAACTCGATGATCACCTCCATCCTCATGCGCGCCACGCCCGACGAGGTCCGTATGGTCATGGTGGACCCCAAACGCGTGGAACTCACCGCCTACGAGGGTGTGCCGCACCTGATCACCCCGATCATCACCAACCCCAAAAAGGCCGCCGAGGCCCTCCAGTGGGTGGTCCGCGAGATGGACGCCCGCTACGACGACCTCGCCAACTACGGCTTCAAACACATCGACGACTTCAACAAGGCCGTCCGCGCCGGCAAGGTCCACCCGCCCGAGGGTTCCAAGCGGGTCATCCGGCCGTACCCGTACCTCCTGGTGATTGTGGACGAGCTCGCCGACCTGATGATGGTCGCCCCGCGCGACGTCGAAGATTCGATCGTCCGCATCACCCAGCTGGCCCGTGCAGCCGGCATCCATCTGGTGCTCGCCACGCAGCGGCCCTCCGTCGACGTCGTCACCGGCCTGATCAAGGCCAACGTGCCGTCCCGGATGGCGTTCGCGACGTCCTCCGTGACCGACTCCCGCGTGGTCCTCGACCAGCCGGGCGCCGAGAAGCTGATCGGCCAGGGCGACGCCCTTTTCCTGCCGATGGGCGCCTCCAAGGCCATGCGTGTCCAGGGCGCCTGGGTCACGGAGTCGGAAATCCACAAGGTGGTGGAGCACGTCAAGGGCCAGCTCAAGGCCGTCTACCGCGACGACGTCGCCCCCGAGGCGCCGAAGAAGCAGATCGACGACGACATCGGAGACGACCTCGAGGTCCTGCTGCAGGCCACCGAGCTCGTCGTCACGACGCAGTTCGGCTCCACGTCGATGCTGCAGCGGAAGCTTCGGGTCGGCTTCGCGAAGGCCGGCCGGCTCATGGACCTGCTCGAGTCCCGGGGTGTGGTGGGCCCCTCCGAGGGCTCCAAGGCCCGCGATGTCCTGGTCAAGCCCGACGACCTGGCCACCGTCCTCGCCGCCATGAAGGGCATGGAAATGCCCGCTGCCGCCGATTCCCAGACCGCAGCGCTGAGTGATAACGCCAACGCGAACATCGCCCAGGGCGGCTACGCGGAGGACCTGGTCGCTGCCGACCTGGACCGGCGGCCCCAGGACCCCCAGTACTACGACGGCGCTGACGGCGGCTCCGGAGATGATGAGGACGGCTCCGAGGACGCCTGGTCGCTCACCGGACGGTAGCCTAGGAAGGTGACTAGCGCCGAAGCAAACAGTGCCGGATCCGCGTCCCGGATCTGGAACCTGCCCAACATCCTGACGATGCTGCGGATTGTGATGGTGCCCTTCTTCGTCTGGTTCCTCCTGCTCGACGCACCGGGACTGGTCGCCCAGAACGGCGTCTGGCGCTGGATCGCCGCGGCGACCTTCGCCGTCGCCATTTACACGGACAAGCTCGACGGCGACATCGCCCGCAGCCGCGGCCTCGTCACGGACTTCGGCAAGATCGCCGACCCCATCGCCGACAAGCTGCTGATCGGCTCGGCCCTGGTGATGCTCTCGCTGCTGGGGGAGCTGCCCTGGTGGGTCACCATCCTGATCCTGGTCCGTGAATGGGGCGTCACCGCCCTGCGTTTCTTCGTCATCCGCTACGGCGTGATCCCGGCGTCGCGCGGCGGAAAACTCAAGACCGTCATCCAGACGGTGGCCATCTTCCTGTACATCCTCCCGCTGGCCTCGATCGCACCGTGGCTCGGGTTTGTGGCCTTCGCGGTCATGCTGGTCGCCGTCGCCATCACTGTCTGGACCGGCGGCGAATACGTCATCGAGGCCCTCAAACTGCGCGCCAGCGGCATCCGGGCCCGGCAACAGAAGATCCAGGACGGCAAGCCATGAGCAATCCCCACCGCACGATCAACCTGCATCACCTGGCCGAAGAGGCAGTCACCGAAGCGATCCGCCGCGGCCAGACCGTGGCAACCGCCGAATCGCTGACCGCCGGCATGGTCGCCGCCGTCCTGGCGGACACGCCCGGCGCCTCCGGAATGCTCCAGGGCGGCGTTGTGTCCTACCAGAACACGGTCAAGGCCGATGTGCTGGGAGTGCCCCGGGAGCTGCTGGACAGCGTCGGCGCCGTCGACGGACGTGTCGCCGAGGCGATGGCCGAGGGCGCCCGCCGGGTCTGCGGCGCCGACATCGGCGTCTCCACGACCGGCGTCGCCGGACCGGAGCCGCACGGCGGCAAGGATGTGGGCTCCGTCTACATCGGCGTCGCCACCGCAGCGGGCGCGACGTCGTTCGGGTACAGCTTCGACGGCAACAGGCCCGAAATCCGCGGCCAGGCCTGCGCGGCGGCCCTGGAACGCCTGCTGGAAGCGCTGGCATCCGTAAGCTACCGGGCGTAAAGTAGCCGGGAACAAAAACCGATTCCTAATAGTTGTTACATTGTGTCGCTTCCGAATAAGGGAGGCGCCTAGGATGAAAGCATCATCAGTGTCCGCTTTGACCAGCGGGCTCGACACAAAGAGGGAGCAAGGCGATACAGATGGTAAAGCAGCCCGTATCCGTTAACGGCGTTGTCCGCTGGAAGGATGTGGGCCTCGCCGATCAGGCTAAGAGCGAACAGAAGGAGCGCAAGATGGTTGTACTTCGTCACGAAATCGGTGATGTGCTGCGCGATGTCCGCCAACGCCAGGGCCGTACCCTCCGCGAAGTCTCGCACAGTGCCCGCGTCTCCTTGGGCTACCTGAGTGAAGTGGAGCGCGGCCAGAAGGAAGCTTCCTCGGAGCTCCTCTCCTCGATCTGCTCGGCCCTCGATGTTCCGCTCTCCAGCATGCTTCGCGAAGTCAGCGACCGTGTCGCCGTCGCCGAAGGTGTTGCTGTTCCGGACACCGTCCCGCAGGAGTTTGCCCAGCGCTACGGCCGTGACCTGGACCGTGAGCTCAACACGGACCTCAACGAAGAGTTGGCCAAGGGCCTTCTTTCCGGGGCGCGCTAGCCCCGGCACCCACTACTCGACAGAAAACCCCGGCGGTGTGCCGGGGTTTTTTGCGTTTCCGGCCGCGCCGGGGCCACAGGCTACTGCGGTTCGTCCCGGGGGAACCCGTCCCGTTCGTAGGTGGCGTTGAGCTTGGCGATATAGCGGGCCAGGGTCTGCAGTTCCTCCGGCGGCCACTCGCCCAGCCGTTCGCGGAACACTTCGCGCCGGGCGTCCTGCACCTCGTGCATCTTCTCCTCGCCCATGGCGGTCAGGCGGATCATCTGCGCGCGGCCGTCGAGCGGGTCGGCTTCCTTGGCCACCAGGCCGAGGCGTTCCAGAAAGGCGATCTGCCGGCTTACCGAGGGCTTCCCGACGCCGATGCTGGACGCGAGTTCGGTCAGCCGGATCGCGCCCTGTTGGCGGATCACGGAAAGCAGCCCGTAGGCCGCCGGTTCCATGTCCGGGTGGACCTGGCGGGAGAGGTGATGGGAGATGGACCGGGCGCGGCGCCAGAGCATGCTCAACTGGTGCTCGACGGCGGTCAGGGCCGCTTCGGTAGAATCGTCAGTGCCGCCGGGGATCCCAGGGCCTTCGGCGGGGTTGCTCATGGCAACCATTCTAGAGTCCTCCTGCATCGTGAGAGACTCTAGGGGTGCGAATCAGTGAATTTTGGCGCCTTATGGATGACGAATTCGGGGCGGGCTACTCCCGCGTCCTCAGCAGCTCGCTGGTCCTGGCGGGAGTCGGCGGACGGACCGCCGACCAAGCCCTGGGGGCAGGCGTGCCGCCCCGGCAGGTGTGGCTGGCGTTGTGCGACGTCCAGGATGTCCCGCCCGAGCGGCGGCTGGGCCGCGACGTCAAACCCCGCTGATTCCTGGCGCTTCAGCCCCGGCCCGGCAGTAAACACCTGACACGCCGCCACGATTGTTCGAATATCTGTTCGGGTAGGACTATGCTTTTTTCAGAGTGTTTTCCACATGTACGTTTTCCACATACACGTTTTCCACATGCAACGGGGCAGTCAGGCAACTCTGTCGGTGGGTGCCAGTAGCTTCAGTAATGACAGAAACTGATCACCAGCACTGATCACGAACACTACCCGGGGCCGGCAACGGTCCCTCCCCAGCGAGAAAGTATTAGAGGTGTGAACCATGGCCGCAGCCCCGGATCGCCAGAAGGCGCTCGACGCAGCGCTTGCCCAGATTGACAAGCAGTTCGGCAAGGGCTCGGTCATGCGCCTCGGTGACGAAGTCCGTGCGCCCATCGAGGTCATCCCGACCGGCTCCATCGCGCTGGACGTCGCCCTGGGAATTGGCGGCCTTCCCCGCGGCCGTGTTGTGGAGATCTACGGGCCGGAATCCTCCGGTAAGACCACCGTGGCGCTGCACGCCGTCGCCAACGCCCAGCGCCAGGGCGGCATCGCCGCCTTCATCGACGCCGAGCACGCCTTGGACCCGGAATATGCCGCCAAGCTGGGCGTAGACACCGACGCCCTGTTGGTCTCCCAGCCGGACACCGGCGAGCAGGCGCTCGAAATCATGGATATGCTCATCGGCTCCGGCTCCCTTGACGTCATCGTCATCGACTCGGTCGCGGCCCTCGTTCCCCGGGCGGAAATCGAAGGCGACATGGGCGACAGCCACGTGGGCCTTCAGGCCCGCCTGATGAGCCAGGCCCTTCGAAAGATCACCGGCCGCCTGAGCCAGACCAAGACCACTGCCATCTTCATCAACCAGCTGCGCGAGAAGATCGGTGTCTTCTTCGGTTCCCCGGAAACCACCACCGGTGGTAAGGCCCTGAAGTTCTACGCCTCCATCCGCATCGACGTCCGCCGGATCCAGACCCTCAAGGAGGGCGCGGACTCCGTCGGCAACCGCACGAAGGCCAAGATCGTCAAGAACAAGATGGCCCCGCCCTTCAAGATTGCCGAATTCGACATCATTTACGGCCAGGGCATCTCGCGTGAAGGCGGCATCATCGACATGGGTGTCGAGCACGGCCTGATCAAGAAGTCCGGCTCCTGGTTCACCTACGACGGTGACCAGCTGGGCCAGGGCATGGAGAACTCCCGCCGCTTCCTGCGCGACAACCCGGAACTGGCCGCCGAGCTCGAACGGCTCATCAAGGAGAAGCTGGGCGTCGGCGTGAAGGCCCCCGCCGAGACCGAAGAATCTCCGAAGCTGAAGGCCGTTGACGGCTTCTAACGCCGGAGCCGGCACCGGGTCGGGGTTCCTTCCGTGGAGCCCTGACCCGGGCGGCGGTGCCGACCCGCGTGCCGGGTCTCCCCGGCGCAGTTCACGCGGGTCTCGCAGTTCACGCGGCTCAGGTTCACACGGCTCAGGTTCTCGCGGCTCGGGTTCTCGCGTCGCAGGGGCGCCGTCCCCGGAACTGGATCCTGACGCAGATCCCGCCGCGGTGGCCCGCGCCATTGTGCTGCGGCAGCTGACCAACTCGCCCAAGAGCCGTCTGCAGCTCGCCCGGAAGCTTGCCGAGCGCAACGTCCCGGACGACGTCGCGGAGGCCGTGCTGGACCGCTTCGAAGAAGTGAAGCTCGTTGACGACGCCGACTTCGCCGACATGTGGGTACGGTCCCGGTCCCAGAGCCGTAAACTCGCCAAAGGGGCCCTCCGGCGGGAACTCGCCGAGAAGGGCATTGACGAACACACTGCGGCCAGCGCCCTGGAACAGCTCAGCGACGCCGACGAAGAAGCGGCGGCCCGTGAGCTCGTGGGGCGCAAGCTGCGGGGATTCACCGGCGGTGAGGACCGCGCAGAGCGCGACAAGATCACGCGCCGTCTGGCCTCAATGCTTGCCCGCAAGGGATACCAGCCCTCGCAGGCCTTCCGGATCGTGGGCGAGGTCCTCGACGAGGCCGTGGCCGGTGCCGGGTCTGAACCGGATTTCTGAGCTGGCCCCGGCCGCGTGCCGACCCGGTACCCTTAACAGGTGAGTTTGACCATTCCCTCCCCAGCAGCCGGCACCACCCCTTCCAGAGACGCCTTGTCAGCCCCGGGCGCCGAACCGGTGCCCGCCACACCTCAGCCGCGTACCTACCAGGTCCGGACGTTCGGCTGCCAGATGAACGTGCACGACTCCGAGCGGATGTCCGGGATGCTCGAGGCCGCCGGCTACGTCCCAGCCGCCGGTGAGCTGGCAGACGTCGTGGTCTTCAACACCTGCGCCGTGCGGGAGAACGCCGACAACAAGCTCTACGGCAACCTCGGCATCCTGGCCCCGGTCAAGGCCGCCAACCCAGGCATGCAGATCGCTGTCGGAGGCTGCCTGGCGCAGAAGGACCGCGACGCCATCCTGAAGAAGGCCCCGTGGGTGGATGCCGTGTTCGGGACGCACAACGTCGGCGCGTTGCCTGCCCTCCTGGAACGGGCCCGCCACAACAACGAAGCGCAGCTTGAGATCCTGGAGTCCCTCGACGTCTTCCCCTCCACGCTGCCCACCAAGCGCGACTCGGTCTATTCCGGCTGGGTGTCGATCTCCGTCGGCTGCAACAACACCTGCACCTTCTGCATCGTCCCGGCCCTGCGCGGCAAGGAAAAGGACCGCCGCCCCGGCGACATCCTGGCCGAAATCCAGGCCCTCGTCGACGACGGCGCGATCGAAGTCACCCTGCTGGGCCAGAACGTAAACTCCTACGGCGTCGAATTCGGCGACCGGCAGGCCTTCTCGAAGCTCCTGCGCGCCTGCGGCGACATTCCCGGCCTCGAACGCGTCCGTTTCACGAGCCCGCACCCCGCGGCTTTCACTGACGACGTCATCGATGCCATGGCCGAGACCCCCAACGTTATGCCGCAGCTGCACATGCCCCTGCAGTCCGGTTCGGACAAGGTGCTCAAGGACATGAAACGGTCCTACCGGTCCACGAAGTTCCTTGGCATCCTGGACAAGGTCCGCGACAAAATTCCGCACGCCGCCATCTCCACCGACATCATTGTCGGCTTCCCCGGTGAAACCGAGGAGGACTTCCAGGCCACGCTCGACGTCGTTGAGAAGTCCCGCTTCGCCACGGCTTTCACCTTCCAGTACTCCAAGCGTCCGGGCACGCCCGCCGCCGACCTCCCGGACCAGCTCCCCAAAGCCGTGGTGCAGGAGCGCTTCGAACGCCTCACCGCCCTCCAGGACCGGATCGCCGCCGAGGAAAACGCCCGCCAGCTCGGCCGGCGGGTGGAGGTTATGGTCACGGCCCAGGCCGGCCGCAAGTCAGGGGAAACCCACCGGCTTTCGGGGCGGGCGCAGGACCAGCGCCTGGTGCACTTCTCTGTGCCTGCCGGCGCCGAGACGCCCCGCCCGGGCGACCTGGTCACGGTGACCATTACCGAGGCCGCGGCGTTCCACCTGGTCGCCGACCCTGCCTCGGCGGAGGACTACAGCATCCGCCGCTCCCGCGCTGGCGACGCCTGGGACAGGTCCCAGGCGGACTCCTGCGGCGCACCCGCGCCGGGATCCGGGTCCGGCTCATCCGGAGTATCCCTCGGCATGCCCACACTTCCCGTCCGGGGCCGCTAGCCCGTGGATGCCCCGCAGGGCACCACGGCCGGCACAGAACCGGGCGGCGCAGCAGGCGACGGCACAGAACCGGCCGGCGCAGCAGGCGACGGCGCAGTACCGGCCGGCGCGGTACCGGCACCGCCGGTGATCGCCGTCGTGGGGCCTACTGGCTCCGGCAAATCCGATCTGGCGGTCTCGCTCGCGCTGGAACTTGACGGCGAGGTCATCAACGCCGATTCCATGCAGTTTTACCGCGGCATGGATATCGGCACCGCCAAGATCACCGAGGCCGAACGCAGGGGAGTGCCGCACCACCTCCTGGACATCCTGGACGTGACCCAGGAAGCCAGCGTCTCGGACTTCCAGCAGCAAGCACGGGCGCTCATCGCGGACATCCACGGCCGCGGCAAACGCGCCATCCTGGCCGGCGGCTCCGGGCTCTACGTCCGTGCCGCCCTGGACGTGCTGGACTTCCCGGGCACCGACCCTGCCATCCGGCGCCGGCTCGAAGCGGAGCTGGAAAGCGCCGGTGCAGCCCCGTTGCGGGCGCGGCTGGAAAGCGTGGACCCCGTGTCTGCGGGCCGGCTCGGGGACGCGCGCCGGATCATCCGAGCGCTGGAGGTGTTCGAACTGACCGGACGGCCTTTTAGCTCCTTCATGCCAACCCGCGAGTACCACCAGCCCGCCGTGCAGATCGGACTCGAGGTGGACCGCGAAGAGCTCCGGGTACGCCTCGCCCGCCGGGTTCACGCCATGGTGGACAGCGGCCTGCTCGAAGAGGTCCGGAAGCTCGACGCCGGAGGGCTCAGGCTCGGCCGGACCGCGCCGCGTGCCCTCGGCTACGCCCAGTTCCTCAAGGTCCTCGACGGCGAATCCGACGCCGCGCAGGCGGCGGAGGAAACCATCGTTGCGACCCGGCAGTTCGCGCGCCGCCAGCTCACCTGGTTCCGCGCCGATCCCCGCATCCACTGGCTCGACTGGCAGGACCCGGAACTCGTGGCCAAGGCCGCCGCGCTCTGCGGCGCCGGCTGAGGTTCGGGGGCGGATGGGTGGCAGAGGCGGTTTGCTGGCGGCCCGAGCCGGAACGGTAACCTTGGTGCATGGACGAACCCCAGGCCGTGGCCGCTGATCACAACTCCACCGCCGACACTGCAGCCCTGAGCGGACTCAAGTTTTCCAAAGGCCACGGCACCGGCAACGACTTTGTGCTCGTCGCCGATCCCAACGGCACCCTCGCCGTAACCCCGGAGCAGGTCGCGGCACTTTGCGACCGCCACCGCGGAATCGGCGGAGACGGACTAATCCGCGCCGTACCGTCCCGTCTGCTCCCGGAGGGCCAGGAACTGCTGACCCGGACCCCGGACGCCGAATGGTTTATGGACTACCGCAACGGCGACGGCTCACTCTCCGAGATGTGCGGCAACGGCGTCCGCGTCTTCGTGCACTTCCTGATCACTGAGGGCCTGGTCGACCTGCCCGCCGGCGAATCATTGACCATCGGCACCCGCGGCGGCGCCAAGACGATCGTCCGCACCGCGGCCGGATACGCCGTCGACATGGGCCCCTGGGAATTCATCTTCCCGGGCGAGGCCACGGCACGGGCCATGGATTCGCTGGTCAGCGCGGCGGGGCTGGAGGTCGCCCGGCCCGCCCTGTCCGTGAGCATGGGCAATCCGCATACCGTCGTGGCGCTGGCCGAACTCGCCGAGCTGCAGGCCACGCAACTCTTCACCGCACCCCGCGTGGACCCGACCCCGCCGCACGGCACCAACGTTGAGTTCGTTGTGCCGTCCGAACCGTTGGTCCATGAGGGTGTCGGAACCATCACCATGCGCGTCCACGAACGGGGAGTCGGGGAAACGCAGTCCTGCGGCACGGGAGCTTGCGCGGCCGCCGTCGCGATCCGCCACTGGGCCGGCCAGGGCGCACCGGACGTCTGGAATGTCCAGGTCCCCGGCGGCGTCGTCGGTGTGAAGTTCTTCCTCGGCGCCGAGGGCCACGAACACGTCGAGCTCAGCGGCCCCGCGGTGATCGTCGCTAGTGGGACGCTTTCCTGACCCGAAGGATGCGGAACGACTTCGAGGTGCTCTCGCGGGTCACCGTGAGGCTGCTGTCGAGCTCCGCCGCGAGCCAGCGCTGCAGCGAATCCGACCCCAGGTTCTTCTGCACCACCAGCCAGGCCGAGCCGCCCGGCGCCAGCCGCGGCAGCCACAGGAGCAGCAGGGCGTGGAGCTCGTCCTTGCCGATCCGGATGGGCGGGTTGGACCAGATGGTGTCGAAGCGAAGGTCAGGATCGACGGCGTCGGGCGTGCTGGCCGTGACGTTGCCCAGTCCCAGGAGCGCCGCGTTTTCGTTGGTCAGGGTCACGCAACGCTCGTTGACGTCCACGGCGTAGACCTGCGAGTGCGGTGCCCGCAGGGCCATGGTCAGGGCGATCGGGCCCCAGCCGCAGCCGATGTCCAGCAGGGTCCCCTGCGGGGCCGGGGCAGGAACCTCGGCCAGCAGCACAGCCGTGCCCTTGTCGATGCCGTCCGGGCTGAAGATGCCCGAGGACGTCTGGAGTTGCCGGGTCGCGCCGGCAAGTTCCACGGTGAGTGGCTTGCGGGTGAACGGCCCGGCCGGCTGGGCGCTGAAATAGTGTGCAGACTCCATAACTGGCCAGATTAGTTGGCCCCCGGCCCGTATGGGAAACCGCGGCAAGCGGCCGGAAACCGGCAGAAACCCTGGGGGGCAGCGCCGTCTGTGCCGTCTGCTAGGCTTAAAGACATGTTCTTGAACTCCAAGTAGTAGCCGGCACGGGCTTATACCCGTCCCCGCAGCGACGCAGGTAGTTACCTTCCGCTCAGCGCGCCACCCCACGATGATCCTGCCAAGGACACACCCGCTGGCGCCCGAACCACTTGGATTCCGGCAGTGCTCACTGGAGCCCGGCCGGGCGGACCGTCTCTTCCTCCTCAAGGCAAAAAGAAGCCTGATCCCTCTCTTCCCATCGCTCCCGCCCGGAGCCCTGCCCTGCCGGCGGCACCGCTGCCACCGGCATCCCAGGAGGCCACGTTGACCAATAGTCGTCAGCCCAGCGCGAATACCGCCCCACACAGCACCGATCGGCACTATTCTGAAACTGCCGAACCTCTAAAGGAGACCATGACCAGTCAGCCCAACACCGGACCCGAGTCAGCAGCCCAGGACATGAGTCCTGCGGAAATCCAGGCTGTCATCGACCGGATCCTCGCCAAAGACACCCCTGCCCGGAAGGCAGCGCCGGCTGCCGGCGAGCCCGCCTCGGTGCTCGGCAAGGCGCAGGCGATCTCCCGCTTGGACGAGGAACACAGCACCTTCGACGGCGACCAGCAGGACCTCGAGGAACGGCACGCCCTGCGCCGCACCGCCGGGCTGTCCACCGAACTCGAAGACGTCACCGAGGTCGAGTACCGGCAGTTGCGCCTTGAGCGGGTCGTGCTGGCCGGGCTCTGGACCGAAGGCACCCTCGCCGACGCCGAGAACTCGCTCCGCGAACTCGCCGCCCTCGCCGAGACCGCCGGCTCGGAGGTCCTCGACGGGATCGTCCAGCGCCGCCAGAAGCCCGATCCGGGCACTTTCCTCGGCTCCGGCAAGGCCCAGGAACTGAAGGACATCGTGATGTCCACGGGCGCGGACACCGTCGTCGTCGACGCCGAACTGGCGCCGTCCCAGCGCCGCAGCCTGGAAGACATCGTCAAGGTCAAGGTCATTGATCGTACGGCCCTGATCCTGGACATTTTCGCCCAGCACGCCAAGAGCCGTGAGGGCAAGGCGCAGGTGGAGCTGGCCCAGCTCGAATACCTGCTCCCGCGCCTGCGCGGTTGGGGTGACTCGATGTCCCGCCAGGCAGGCGGCCAGGTGGGCGGTGCGGGTGCCGGCATGGGCTCGCGTGGTCCCGGTGAAACCAAGATCGAACTGGACCGACGCCGGATCCGCACCCGGATGGCCAAGCTGCGGCGTGAGATCGCCGCGATGAAGCCTGCCCGGGAAACCAAGCGCGCCAACCGCCGTCGTAATTCCGTGCCCTCCGTCGCGATCGCCGGGTACACCAACGCCGGCAAGTCCTCGCTCCTGAACCGGCTGACCGACGCCGGTGTCCTGGTGGAGAACGCCCTGTTCGCCACCCTGGACCCGACCGTCCGCAAAGCCGAGACTTCGGACGGGCTGGGCTACACCCTCGCCGACACTGTGGGCTTTGTCCGTTCGCTGCCCACCCAGCTCGTGGAGGCTTTCCGCTCCACGCTGGAGGAAGTCGCCGACGCGGACCTGATCCTGCACGTCGTGGATGTCTCGCACCCCGATCCGGAGGGCCAGATCGCCGCCGTCCGCAAGGTGTTCAGCGAGGTCGACGCACGCAAGGTGCCCGAAATCATCGTCCTGAACAAGGCGGACGCCGCGGACCCCTTCGTGGTGGAACGGCTCAAGCAGCGCGAGCCGCGCCACGTCGTGGTGTCGGCACGTACCGGCGCAGGCATCCCGGAGCTGCTCAAGGCCATCAGCGAGGGAATTCCGCGGCCCAGCGTCAAGCTGGAACTGATGATCCCCTACAACCGCGGGGACCTGCTCAGCAAGCTGCACGAGGCGGACGCCGAGATCCTCAGCCTCAACCACGAGGAAGCGGGCACCCGCGCCGTCGTGATGGTGCGTGAGGGATTCGCCGCTGAACTGGATTCGTTCATCAGCAATGACTGAGGCAGCGGTGACCGGGGCGGACACAGGTACGGACGAGCCGGCGGGGGAGGACGCCCCGGGGACCGAAACCGCGGAGGCGGACGCCGCGGGGGCACGCGCGGCAGGCCCAGGCGGCAAAACCAGCGGGGAGTTTGTCATCGAACTGCTCGACCGTGCCGTGTCCGGCATGGGCGGCCAGAGCCGCGACGGCCAGCACGAAATGGCCCGGCAGGTGGCGCAGGCGATTGACAGCGGCGACCACCTGCTGGTCCAGGCCGGCACCGGAACCGGCAAATCCCTCGCGTACCTGATCCCGCTGATCGCCCACTCGCTGGTCAGCGACAAGCCCACCCTGGTCTCCACCGCCACTCTGGCCCTGCAGACCCAGATCGTGGGCCGGGACTTGCCCCGGCTGCTCAAGACCATCACCCCGGCGCTGGACCGGCCCGTCAAGGTGGCACTGGTCAAGGGCCGCTCCAACTACGTGTGCCGCCACAAGCTCGAAGGCGGGTTCCCCTCGGAAGAGCCGTCGGAGGGCCAGCTCTTCTCCCTCGGCGAGGACACTTCCGTGCCGCACTTCGCCGCGGCCATGGGCGGCCCGTCCTCGCAGCTCGGCAAGGAGGTCGTCCGGCTGCGCGAATGGGCCGAGGACACCGTCACGGGGGACCGCGACGAACTTCTGCCCGGCGTCACCGACCGGGCCTGGCGGCAGGTCTCCGTCACCTCCATGGAATGCCTCGGCGCGCAGAAGTGCCCCCTGGCGGCCGAATGCTTCAGCGAACTGGCCCGGCAGAACGCCGCCGACGCAGACGTGGTCGTCACCAACCACGCGATGCTCGCCGTCAGTGCCTTCGAGGGCCTGGCCGTGCTGCCGGAATACGACGTGGTGGTGGTGGATGAAGCCCACGAGCTCCAGGACCGCGTGACCGGCGCCGTGTCCGGCCAGCTGTCCGTCGCGATGGTGCACGCCGCCGCGTCCGGGGCCCGGAAGCACACCGGCATCACCGTGGACGCGCTGAACAATGCGGCGTCCAACCTGGAACTCGCCATTGAAGGCGTCCCCAGCGGGCTCATGCCCAACGGACTCAACAGCGAACAACTGGACTGCGTGGACCAGTTGCGTGACGCGTGCCGCGCCGCCCTTTCGGATTCGAAGGGAGACAGCGCCAACACGGCCGACGGCGGACGCCAACTGGCGCGCTCCCGGCTCATGGTGATCCTGGAGCTCTGCGAACGGCTGCTGGCCGCACGCGAAAACCGCGAGGTGGTCTGGTTTTCCCGCAACAGCACCTTCGACCCGCAGCAGGGCTATTCCCAGCCGGACGAGTCCGCCCCGGCGCTGGTCAATATCGCACCACTCAGCGTCGCCGGACGGCTCCGCGAGGGCCTGTTCGCGGACCACACCGTCATCCTGACCTCGGCCACCCTGGCGATCGGGTCCGCGTTCGAACCGGCGGCCGGGGGTCTGGGCCTGGTGGGACCCGGCGCCCCCAGCTGGACCGGCGTCGACGTCGGATCGCCCTTCGAGTACCCCAAGCAGGGCATTCTCTACGTCGCCAAGCATCTGCCCAAGCCCGGCCGCGGCACGTCCCCGGAGGCGCTCGATGAGCTCGAGAAGCTGATCCGGGCCTCCGGCGGCGGGGCCCTGTGCCTGTTCTCCTCCCGGCGCGCCGCCGAGGATGCCGCCGAGGCCCTGCGTCCCCGGCTGGACATGTCCATCCTCTGTCAGGGGGATTCGACCATGACGGCGCTGGTGAAGCAGTTCGCCGACGAACCGGACACCTGCCTGTTTGGCACCATGTCCCTGTGGCAGGGCGTCGACGTGCCGGGGACCTCCTGCCGCCTCGTGGTGATTGACCGGATTCCGTTCCCGCGGCCCGACGATCCCCTGATGACGGCGCGGTCCCGGGCGGTGGCCCAGGCCGGCGGGAACGGCTTTATGAGTGTGTCCGCGACCCACGCCGCCATCCGGCTGGCCCAGGGCGCCGGCCGGCTGATCCGCACAACAACGGACAAGGGAGTGGTGGCGGTGCTGGATTCCCGGCTGTCCACCGAGCGGTACGGGGGATTCCTCCGGGCCGCGTTGCCGCCGTTCTGGCCCACTACCGACCCCACGGTCGCCCTCGCGGCCCTGGAGCGGCTCGCGAAGGGGTAGGGCAGCCCATCACGTGACCGAGGGCCGGAGCGGGGCAGGAGCGGGCCGGCAGGTTTTTCGCTCAGGTCTGCCCCGGCCGGGGCTCTGACGTTCCTGCCCGGCTGCTGCCGTCTGCGGCCGCCCGGCTCCCACGACATGCGCGGAATTCCGGGACGTTGCTGCCGCTGTGGCGCCAGCAACTGGGAGGGAACGTGAAAGGCCCCGCCCGACGTGACATGGTCAACGCCGGCGGGGCCTTCTTCGAAAGGGCTGTGGAGGGCGGTTCCTAAAGCGAACGCAACACGGAGACGACTTTGCCCATAATGACGGCGTGGTCGCCGAGGATGGGCTCGTACTGCGTATTCTGCGGCAGCAGCCACGTGTGGCCGTCGCGCTGACGGAAGGTCTTGACTGTTGCCTCGTCGTCCAGCAGGGCGGCCACAATGTCACCGTTGACGGCATCGCCCTGCCGGCGCACCACCACCCAGTCGCCGTCGCAGATGGCTGCGTCGATCATCGAGTCACCCGCGACCTTGAGCATAAAGAGCTCGCCGTGGCCCACCAGTTGGCGGGGAAGGGGCATCACGTCCTCCACGACCTGGTCGGCCAGGATTGGTCCGCCCGCCGCGATGCGGCCCACCAGCGGCACCATGGCTGTGTCGGTGGCGCTGGCCAGCTCCGAAACGGACAGGCCGCCTACGGCGCGCAGACCGCTGGACTTCTCAACCCCTGAAATCTTCGCGGCTCCCTCATCAAGGGTCAGCGGCATCAGGACTTCCATGGCGCGGGGGCGTTTGGGGTCGCGCCGCAGGTAGCCGAGTTTTTCCAGCTGCGACAGCTGGTGGGTCACGCTGGAGAGGCTGGCCAGTCCGACGGTATCGCCGATCTCGCGCATGGACGGCGGGTAGCCGTTGTCCGTCACGGAGCGCTGGATGGTTTCCAGGATCTTCTTTTGCCGGACGGTGAGGCTCTTGGGTGGCCGGGCTGCCTGCGGGCCCCGCTGGGTGGCCCTGCCGCCAGTGGCTTGTGCTGCCATGTTCGCCAACGCCTTTCCGTTCCGCCCGGCCGCCCGTGGCTGCAGCTGCCGGGAACTTCCGGCCTGAAATGTCAGACCCTGCTGATCAACTGCAGAAGTGGTTGTTCTTTGCATCAAACGTAGGCCAGCCGCACTGCTTTTTCAAACATTTGTTCTAGCGAGTCTCGACAATGTTCGTCAATAAGTGCTAAAACAGAACCAGCAAGATTCGAATATGTGTTCTAGTTTTGTACGACTCGGGTCGAACGGTGTGTTCGGTTCTTTGTTCGAAGGTATGGCCGGTTGGCGGCGGGTACGTGGAGTACGCCGGGCGGCACAGTATGGTCCAGGAGGGCTCAGTTCATGTCAGCAACAAGCGCGTTTCACGACACTTTCGGCCGCGACGCATTCGGCGACTACGGCCGGCCCGGGGGCGGTTCCCCCGTCGGCGGGCCGAGCCGTATGAGCCTGCAGAGTCCTATGAGAGGGCAGGCCCGTAAAAGCCAGACCCGCCACGCTGTCCAGGACGGGACCACAGGAGCCGCGCAGCCGGCAAAGCAGCAGTCGGCAAAGCCGGCGCCGCTGCGGCTTACCCGGCGGGGGCGCTTTGTCTTCATCGCGATGCCGCTGATCCTGCTGGCCGCACTGGTCCTCTCCTTCAGTGGTTTCCTCAACGCCCCCGCCAAGGCGGCGGAGTCCGCCGCCGAACTTTCCCTGACGCCCACTGTCACCGTCACGGTGCAGCCCGGTGAGTCATTGTGGGCCATCGCCGAGGCCGTCGCCCCGGAGCGCGATCCCCGTGACGTCGTCTCGGACATCATGCAGCTGAACAACCTGGAAGCCGCCCGCGTCGTTCCGGGCCAGGCGCTTTTCATTCCGTCCAACTAGCACCGCCGGACCCGCGCGTTCCGGGGCGCGCGACGGCCCCCACGGCCGATATAGGGCCCGTGGCCTTGGCTACCCGCCTGCCCTGCGGCGTCACAGATTCGGAGCCCGTGACGATCTCACTTAAACTGGTGAAGTGACTGACCAGTTAGAGCGACTGAACCGACTTCCCCTCCGGACGAACCTCCGGGGCCTGACGCCGTACGGGGCGCCCCAGCTGGACGTTCCGATCCTGCTCAACGTCAACGAGAACACACATGGCGTCCCGGCGGACGTCCGCGCCGCCATCTCCGAGGCCGTCACGATCGCCGCCGCCGGACTGAATCGCTATCCGGACCGCGAATTCACGGAACTGCGCGAGGCGCTGGCCGAATATCTTGGGCACGGACTGGGCGCGGACAACATCTGGGCGGCCAACGGATCCAACGAGGTGCTCCAGCAGATCCTCCAGGCCTTCGGCGGCCCGGGACGCACTGCGCTCGGCTTCCCTCCCACGTACTCCATGTACCCGCTGCTGGCCTCAGGCACGGACACCGGATACATCGTCGGGGTCCGCGCCGACGACTACGGACTCAGCGCCGAATCAGCCGCCCGCCAGGTCCGCGAACTCCAGCCGAACATCGTCTTCCTGTGCTCCCCGAACAACCCCACCGGCACCGGCCTGGGCCTGGACGTCGTGGAAGCCGTCTACGAGGCGGGCGAGGCCAGCCAGACCATCGTGATCGTCGACGAGGCGTACCACGAGTTCGCCCACGACGGGACGCCCAGCGCGCTTACCCTGCTGCCCGGCCGGGAGCGGCTGATCGTCTCGCGCACCATGAGCAAGGCCTTTGCCCTGGCCGGCGCCCGGGTCGGCTACATGGCGGCAGCGCCGGAGGTCACCGACGCCCTGCGCCTTGTCCGGCTTCCGTACCACCTCTCCGCCATCACCCAGGCCACCGCCCTGGCCGCCCTGCACCACCGGGTCGCGCTGATGGCCGATGTCGAGGACATCAAACGCCAGCGGGACCGGATCGTGTCCGAACTGCAGCGCATGGGCCTCAAGCCGGCTGCGTCTGACTCGAACTACGTCTTCTTCGGCGGCCTGGACAACCCGCACGAGGTCTGGCAGGGCCTGCTGGATGCCGGTGTGCTGATCCGGGACGTCGGAATTGCCGGGCACCTGCGCGTCACGGCCGGGACTGAGACGGAAACCACAGCGTTCCTCGAAGCCCTCGAACGGATCCTGGCCGGCCGCGCAGTGCAGCCCGCCTAGACTTAACCCAGGACATCCACACTGCCTGGCTGCCGGGCACCGTCGTCATCCAAAGGACACCCACATGAGCAACACCGGAGCAACGCCTGCCGAGGGCCGGACCGCACGCATGGAGCGGACCACCAGCGAGTCATCCGTGCTGGTCGAGATCAACCTGGACGGCACCGGCGTCTCGGACATCAGCACCTCGGTCCCGTTTTACGACCACATGCTGACGGCGCTTAGCAAGCACTCCCTGATCGATATGACGGTCAAGGCCACGGGCGATACCCACATTGACGTCCACCACACGGTCGAGGACGTTGCCATCACCTTCGGCGAGGTCCTGCGCACCGCGCTCGGCAACAAGGCCGGCATCCGCCGGTTCGGCGAAGCCACGGTCCCCCTGGACGAGGCCCTCGCGCAGGCCGTCGTCGACGTCTCCGGCCGCCCCTACCTGGTGCACGGCGGGGAGCCTGCAGGCCAGGAATACCACCTGATCGGCGGACACTTCACCGGGTCCCTGACCCGCCACGTCTTCGAGGCAATCACCCTGCACGCCGGCATCTGCCTGCACATGAACGTCACCGCCGGCCGGGACCCGCACCACATTGTCGAGGCCCAGTTCAAGGCCTTCGCCCGCGCCCTCCGTGCCGCCGTCGAACCTGACCCGCGCGTCGAGGGCATCCCCTCCACCAAGGGTGCCCTGTGACCGGCAAAGTTCTCAAGGACGGCGCCATCCTCAACCCCGTCGCCGGCAGGAAGCCGGTGTCGCCCGAGGGAAAGCCCACCGTCACGGTCCTCGACTACGGCTCCGGCAACGTCCGCTCCGCTGTGCGCGCCCTCGAACGCGCCGGTGCAGAGGTGATCCTCAGCTCCAAGCCGGAGGACGTGCTCAACGCCGACGGACTTGTGGTCCCGGGCGTCGGCGCGTTCGAAACGGTCATGCGCGAACTCAAGGCCGTGGACGGCATCCGCATGATCGGACGCCGCGTCGCCGGGGGCCGCCCCGTGCTGGCCATCTGCGTGGGACTTCAGGTCCTCTTCGAGGCCGGCGTCGAGCACGGCACCGAAGCCGAAGGCATGGGGGAGTGGCCCGGCAAGGTGGAACTCCTTCCCGCCGATGTCGTCCCGCACATGGGCTGGAACACGGTGTCCGTCCCGGAGGGCTCCAAGCTCTTCGCCGGCGTCGAGGACGAGCGCTTCTACTTCGTGCATTCCTACGGCGTGCAGCAGTGGGATTTCGACGTCATCCAGCCGAAGATGACCGCGCCCCTCGTGACCTGGTCGGAGCACGGGGCCCCGTTCATCGCAGCCGTGGAAAACGGCCCTCTGTGCGCCACGCAGTTCCACCCTGAGAAGTCCGGCGACGCAGGGGCGCACCTGCTGCGCAACTGGGTGCAGGGACTCCCGGACCGTTCCCGTCCTGCGGAATCCGCTGCCGCCGCGGGCAGGCCCTCCGACACCAGCCCGGACGGGACCGCCTAGATGTGGTCCATCGTGCTGATGGGGCTCGCCGGCCTGCTGGTCGGCGGGGCGTTGTCCTTCCGCCAGCAGAAGAGCCCCCGCTGGGTCCAGGCCGTGTTCTACGTTCTGGCCGGGATGGCGTTGCTGGCCGCCTACCTCCTGACCCTGCCTGCCGCCTGACGGCCCGCGGCGCCCCGACCACCTGACGTCCCTGAAGAGCTGAGGATCCACGATGACCACCGAAACCCCGCTGCCCGTGCTCGAGCTGCTGCCCGCCGTCGACGTCGTCAACGGCCAGGCCGTCCGCCTCGTCCAGGGCGAGGCCGGCAGCGAGACGAGCTACGGCACGCCGCTGGAAGCCGCGCTCAACTGGCAGCAGCAGGGTGCTGAATGGGTCCACCTCGTCGACCTCGACGCCGCCTTTGGCAGGGGCTCCAACGCCGAACTGCTCCGCGAAGTGGTGGGCCGGCTCGACATCAAGGTGGAGCTCTCCGGCGGCCTGCGCGACGACGAGTCCCTCGAGAAGGCCCTCGGGCTGGGCGTCGCCCGCGTGAACCTGGGCACCGCGGCACTGGAGAACCCCGAATGGACTGCGCGGGTGATCGAGCGCTTCGGCGACAAGATCGCCGTCGGGCTGGACGTCCGCGGCACCACCCTCGCCGGCCGCGGGTGGACCAAGGAAGGCGGCGACCTCTGGGAGGTCCTCGGACGCCTCGAAGAGGCCGGCTGCGCCCGCTACGTCGTCACCGACGTCACCAAGGACGGCACCCTCCAGGGACCCAACGTCGAGCTGCTGCGCCAGATGGTGGAAAAGACCGGCAAGCCCGTGGTGGCCTCCGGCGGGATCTCCAGCCTGGAGGACCTGCTGGTCCTGCGCTCCCTCGTGCCGCTCGGCGTGGAAGGCGCCATCGTCGGCAAGGCCCTCTACAACGGCAACTTCACGCTGCCCGAGGCCCTCGACGCCGCCGGCCGCCGCTAGCGGGTCCGCAGCATGGAGCAGCGGCCCGCGGGCTTCAACGCACCTGAGAATCCCACCCCTTCACGCCCGTTGCCCGGGCACATCGCGGCGGCCCTGGCCGGCGCCGGCGGAGCGACCGACTCGGCGGGCCGGCCCTGGGCGGGCCGCAGCCTGGCCGGCGAGGACGCCACGATCCACAATTTCGAGGACGACGACGGCGCGGCGGACGCCGGTTACGTCGCGGCGCTGGCGGGACTCGGGGCCGGCACCGGCGATGAGGCCGCGGTGGTCGCTTCGCTGGCCACGGCACGGGTCTTTGTGCCGATCCTGGCCACGCTCGCCGAGGAAGGCGAAGGCGCCGGCGGCCTGCATTCCGACAAACAGGCCGACATGGCCCTCGTAACGCTCAAGGCCCCGGACGGCCGGACCGCGATGCCCGTGTTCACCTCCGCTGCTTCCCTCAAGGCCTGGCACCCCGAGGCCCGCCCGGTGGCCGTGTACGCTGCCCGCGCGGCGCTCTCCGCCGTGGCTGAGGGCGCGGAACTGCTTGTGCTGGACCCGGGATCCACTGTCACTTTCGTCGTGCGCCGGCCCGCGGTCTGGGCCCTCGCGCAGCAGCGGGACTGGACGCCGTCGTATGCGGATCCCGGGCTCGCCCGCCACATCGGCGAGAGCGTGGTTGGCTTTCCCGCGGTCCGCCGTGTTGAAATTCATCCGGGCGGTGGAGTTGCCGCGGTGGCGGCCGATGGACGGCAGCTTCCGGGCGGGGGCTCCGGCCCGGAGCTCCGGGTGGTGCTCTACCTTGAAGACGGACTCGACGCCGCCGGCGTCCAGTCCATCGTGTCCGGCCTCAACAGCGCCTGGGCACGGAATGAAATATTTGCTGAGCGGGTTGACTCGATCGAGGTCAAATTGCGGCGAGCAGCACAGTAGCTGAAGGCCAGCCGGGGACATCCTGGGTGCTGCCGGGGGCAGTACCAGAAGGAAATAGTTTCGTGAACTTCGCGCTTTACCGGGAACTGCTGGCCGTCCGGCCGATCAGGCGGCTTCTGCTGGTCGGGATGGTTGCCCGCGTACCGCACTCTGCGGCCGGGGTCCTACTGACCCTGCACATCGTCCTGACGCTCGGCCAGGGCTACGCCGCCGCCGGCGCCGCGGCCGCCGTGATGACCATCGGCATCGCTGTCGGGGCGCCATGGCGCGGGCGGCGGGTCGACACCGTGGGCCTGCGGCGGGCACTCATACCGTCGGTCATTGCCGAAGCCGTCATCTGGTCCGTTGTGCCGCATGTGTCCTACGAAGTCCTGCTGCCGCTGGTGTTCGTGGGCGGCCTGCTTACGCTGCCGATCTTCAGCGTTGTGCGCCAGTCCCTCGGCGTCCTCGCGACGGGGGAGCAGCGGCGCACCGCCTTCGCCCTTGACGCCATCTCCACCGAACTGGTCTTTATGATCGGCCCCGCGGCCGGCGCCCTTGTCGCCACCGCCGGTTTCTCCGTCCTGGGGCTGACCATCATCGGCATCGCGACGTCGGTAGCCGGGCTGTTCCTCATGTGGTTCAACCCGCCGACCCGCAGCGCCGAACCTGTCCTTGGGGCCAATACAGCGGCCGACACAGTGACCGCTGCCGAATCCGAGGCAGCGTTCGAGGCCGGCCAGCAGGAAGGCGCCGAGGTCGCCGTCGTCGCCGCCGCCCCGGCCCACCTGCAGGAAGCCGCCGCCGAGTTCGCCCCGCTGGCGGCCGCCGGCGAAAGGCGCCAGGAACGGGCCGGGCTGCGGCACAAAGTCGCCCACAACTTCGCCTGGTTCACCTCCGCCGTCGCGGCCGTCTTCGCCGTCGCCGCCGGAGCCGGCATGGTCCTCAGCGGCACCGACGTCGGGATTGTGGCCGCGCTCGAATCCGGCGGCCACCAGGCCGAGATCGGGCTGGTGTTCCTGTTCTGGTGCGCGGCTTCGGTGGTGGGCGGCCTCATCTACGGCGCCATGCACCGGCCCATCTCACCGATCCTGCTGCTGCTGGGGATGTCCGCGCTGACCATTCCGATGGCGTTCGCGCAGGACACCTGGACCCTGTGCCTGCTCTCGCTGCTGCCGGGCCTGTTGTGCGCACCCGTGTTGTCGGCAGCCTCGGAGAAAGTCGCGGAACTCGTCGACGAGCGCCGCCGCGGCGAGGCGATGGGCTGGTACGGCTCGGCACTCACCGGCGGTGTGGCCCTCGGCGCGCCTCTCGCCGGCGTGTTCATCGACGGCGTCGGCCCCTGGGCCGGGTTCGTCGCCGTGGGGTTGGGCGGCGTCGTGCTGTGCCTCCTGGGGCTCGTGCTGCAGCGCCACCGCAGGCTGCGACTCGCCGCCGCCGGTGTTTTGTAACTGTGGATGCCTAGTTCACCGGGCCGGTGTACTTCTCGCCCGGGCCCTTGCCCGGCGCGTCCGGAATGATGGACTCCTCGCGGAAGGCCAGCTGCAGGGACCGCAGTCCGTCGCGCAACGGTCCGGCGTGCTGGGAACCGATCTCCGGCGCCGCGGCGGTGACCAGCCCCGCCAGGGCCGTGATCAGCTTGCGGGCCTCGTCCAGGTCCTTGAGCTCCTCGGCGTTCTCCTCGGCGGCAAGGCCAAGCTTCACGGCCGCGGCACTCATAAGGTGCACGGCGGCGGTGGTGATGACCTCGATCGCGGGCACCTCGGAGATGTCGCGGATCTGCTGTGAGACGTCGCCCTGGGCGCCGGCGGGCTCGTAAACGTGTGAATTACTGTCTGAAGTGCTCATGCTGGTAAGCTTGTCACAGACCGACTGATTGTCGTTATTTCGCTCAGCACCACTTAGACACAAGTTCCACTGTGACTCAGTAGTCCTGCAGCGACATAGCAGCCGGAACCCGTCAGCAACCAACATGCCCGTCATGTAGGTGCGCCGGACGGGATTTCTTCTGTAGAATCGATTTTCAGTTTGCAAGCGGAGTTCTCTCCCACCCGCGTCAGCCGCTCTCCTTCGGGAAGCTTCGCAAGAAGCAAGGTTGCCGGGTATCTGGTCGGGCATTCTCCCGGGCGTCAGCCTGGCGGGATGCATGCCGCCTCACCCGAGGCAGGCAGCTCCGATCTTCGAGGCCTTCGATTGCTCCGGCAATTGGGGGCCTTCTCTTTTTGCCGGTGGAATACCCCTCACGAACACAGGAGCTTTAACATTAGCGAGCCAAGAATCAATGAGCGTATCCGCGTCCCCGAGGTGCGGCTGGTCGGCCCTGCAGGCGAGCAAGTAGGCGTTGTCCGTATCGAGGATGCCCTGCGTTTGGCTGCCGAGTCCGATCTTGATCTCGTTGAAGTTGCACCGCAGGCCAAGCCTCCGGTGTGCAAGCTGATGGACTTCGGCAAGTACAAGTACGAAGCCGCGGTCAAGGCACGCGAAGCCCGGAAGAACCAGACCAACACGGTCCTGAAGGAAATCCGCTTCCGCCTGAAGATCGACACCCATGACTACGAGACGAAGCGCGGCCACGCGCTCCGCTTCCTCGGTGCCGGTGACAAGGTCAAGGCCATGATCCAGTTCCGCGGCCGTGAGCAGCAGCGCCCCGAGATGGGCATCCGTCTGCTCCAGCGCTTTGCGGACGACGTGGCCGAAGTCGGCGTCGTGGAGTCCAGCCCGCGCATCGATGGCCGCAACATGGTCATGGTCGTAGGTCCCCTGAAGAACAAGGCCGAAGCCAAGGCAGAGGCCCGCCGCGCATCGCAGCGTGCGGAAGCCAAAGCCGAGAACGAAGCCAAGGCTTCGGGGGGAGGCCGCGTTGACACGTCCGGCCCCGAGGCGCCGCTGACGCAGTCGCTCGCCGATCTGCTGCCGGAGGGCTACCAGGTCCGGACCGAGGCGCCCGAGGCTGAGGTAACCGCGACGGAAGCTCCCGCTGCGGAAGCCGCCGTTGTGGAGGCCCCGGCCGAAAAGGTCGAGGCCGACAAGGCTGAAGCCACGGAGGCCCCGGCCGCCGAGGCCAAGGTCGCGGAAGCACCGGCCGAGACGGAGTCCGCCAAGGCAGCCCCGAAGCAGGAGGCCGCCAAGGCTCCCAAGGCTGCCCCGAAGGCTGCTGCCAAGCCGGCGGTCGCCAAGGCGCCCGCAGCACCCAAGGCCGCCGCCAAGGCTCCGGAAGCCGCAAAGGCTCCCGAGGCTGAAAAGGCCGCCCCGGCGGCAGCACCGAAGCCGGTTGCTGCTCCGAAGCCGGTCCCGCGTCCTGCGGCGCCGAAGCCTGCTGCGCGGCCGGCTGCCCCGAAAGCCGCTGCCAAGCCGGGCACCAAGAAGACCAACTAGTTCAGGGCTGCCGGACAGCAATGTCCGGCAGCAAGCAACCAGCACGCCGCCCGCAGGGGCGGCTGCACGAAAGACTGCAGACCCTGTCTGCGGATACGTAAGGAGATCGGTTCCCATGCCGAAGATGAAGACCCACAGTGGTGCTAAGAAGCGCTTCAAGCTGACCGGCAGCGGCAAGCTGCGCCGCCAGCAGGCCAACCGCCGCCACTACCTCGAGCACAAGTCCTCCAGGCTGACCCGCCGCCTCGCCGGCGACAAGATCGTCTTCAAGGGCGACGCCAAGGTCATCCGGAAGATGCTCGGCATCTAAGTTCCAAGTTCTCTGACTGTTGCCGCCTGGCAGCTGTCAACTACCAAAAAGGCTTCTCAGGCCAGCCGGTTCTTCCGGCAGTAGATGCTTGGGATCAGATTTTCGAAGGAGTACGCACGTGGCACGTGTGAAGAGGGCGGTCAACGCCCACAAGAAGCGCCGGGTTATCCTTGAGCGCGCCAAGGGCTACCGTGGACAGCGTTCACGCCTGTACCGCAAGGCCAAAGAGCAGCTGCTGCACTCGTTTGTGTACAGCTACGGTGACCGCAAGAAGAAGAAGGGCGACTTCCGCCGCCTGTGGATCCAGCGCATCAACGCGGCCTCCCGCGCCAACGGCCTGACCTACAACCGTCTGATCCAGGGCCTCAAGGCCGCTGAGGTCGAGGTTGACCGCCGTATGCTGGCCGAGCTTGCCGTTTCCGATGCCAACGCCTTCGCCGCGCTGGTCAAGATCGCCAAGGATGCCCTGCCCGCCGACACGTCCGCTCCGGCCGTCCAGGCTGAGGCTGCACCGGCCGCCAAGAAGCCTGCTGCCAAGAAGGCCGCCGCCAAGAAGCCTGCTGCCAAGAAGGCCGCCGCTGACGAGGCTGCTGAGTAGTACTGAATTAGTTCAGGAACACCCCGTTCAAGAACCGGCCGCAAAAGCCACTAAGGTTCTTATATGAACGAAACCGGGCGCCCGCAAGATGTTCCACTCTCCAATCCCCGAGCTGATCGGGTCAGGAAGGTGGCGCAACTTGCCGGGCGCCCGGCCCGTTTAAAGCGCCGCGAGTTTCTGGCGGAGGGACCGCAGGCGGTCCGTGAAGCCCTTGTCCTTCACCAAAAGCGGATTGCGGCGGGGGAGCCCGGCATCGTCTACGAGGTCTACGCGAGCGAGTCCTGCCTGGACCGGCACCCGGACCTGGAGACGCTCGCGGAGGGCACCACTGCCTACCTCGCCACCGACGAAGTGCTCGCCGCGATGGCGGACACGGTCACCCCTCAGGGAATTCTCGCCGTCTGCGGGTTCCTGGACGTGAGCCTCGATCAGGTGCTCGGGGCCGGCCCGCGGCTGGTTGCCGTGCTGTGCGAGGTCCGGGACCCCGGCAACGCCGGCACCGTCCTGCGTGCAGCCGACGCGGCGGGCGCGGACGCCGTCGTCCTGACCGCGTCCAGCGTGGACATCTACAACCCCAAGGCCGTCCGGTCGACGGCCGGATCCATCTTCCACCTGCCCGTGGTGCTCGGCGCCGACGTCGGGGAAGTGGCGGCTCGGTGCAAGGACCGCGGAATAGGCGTCCTCGCCGCGGACGGCCAGGGCCAGCTGAACCTCGACCAGTTGCAGGACCAGAACGCGGCCCGACGCCTCGGTGCCGCCTCATCCGTTTCGGAGTACGCCCTCGAGAGCCCCACGGCGTGGCTCTTCGGCAACGAAGCCCAGGGGCTCTCCGAAGAAGAGCTGGCCTTGGCCGATCACCGGGTGGCCGTGCCCGTGTACGGGGCAGCTGAGAGCCTCAACCTGGGGACCGCGGCGACGGTCTGCCTCTATGCCAGCGCCCGCTCGCAGCAGGACGGCGGAACCCCGCAGCCAGGGAGCGACTCCTAACCGGTCGCGCGAGCCGGGGCCGGGGGCGGCAGGCCTCCCGCCCTGGACGAGCAGGCCTATGCCGACATGTCGCCCACACCAGGTACGCCGTCGGCGATGGCGTAACGGTGCATCACCGCGCCTTTTGGCGAGGTGACGGCCGGCTCGATGAGTCTGAGGTTGGTCGGAACAACCCCGTCCGCGAAGACCTTCTTGCCACTGCCGAGGAGGATTGGGTATACCCAAAGGGTGAGCCGATCGAAGAGCTGTTCGGTGAACAGGGTCTGCACGAAGTCGAGGCTGCCGATGACATGGATGTTTGCGTGCCGGTCGCGCAGTTCGCGGACGGCGACGCCGGGATCAGGACCCAGCAGCGTGGAGTTGGCCCACTCAAGGCTCCGCGATTGTCGTGAGGCCACGTATTTCGGGAGATGGTTGAACAGCCGCGCAATACTCCCGTCCGCACCCTGCTCCTGGTGCGGCCAGTACGCGGCGAAGATGTCGTAGGTCCGGCGCCCGAGCAGCAGTGCGTCCATCCCCGCCATCCCGGAGGTCACCTGCCCGCCGACCAGCTCGTCGATGAGCGGCGCCTGCCAGCCGCCAAACTCGAACCCGTTCTCGGTGTCCTCGTCCGGCCCGCCGGGCGCCTGCGCGACGCCGTCAAGTGTGGTGAACAGATCGATGTGGATGAGTCCCATGCCGTGCTCCGCCCCGGTCGCCCGCCGTCGTCCCGGCGAGGGGAAAAAAATACGGCGGGGGTCCACCGAAAGGTGGGCTCCCGCCGTCGTAAATCAGCGATTAACTCGTGGTCTTATTGCGTCCCGTGATGGCGCCGTAGGCAAGGGCTACCACCAGGCCGCCGACGATGGCCAGGAGCCAGGAACCGAGATTCCAGAATTCCATCGTGCCGCCGCCAAACAGGAGGTCGCCGATCCAGCCGCCAACAACTGCGCCGACAACACCGAGCACGAGGCTGGTCACCCAGCCGCCTCCGACCCTGCCAGGCATGACTGCCTTAACTATTGCACCTACTATGAGTCCGAGAATGATCCAGCCTAGAAAGCCCATTACTCCTCCTACATATTCGTCGGCATCCAAATAGTGAATTCCGATTATGGCTTCAAGCTAACATAGGCCGGTTTGCTTGTCAGCAGGATTACCCCCAATCGTTACCTGCACGATGACCTGCGGTGTCGCGGGCCAAACGGGCCGCCGCAGCGCGGGTGTCCGCTGCGGGCAACACCGCGGCAGCACTGCGGGCCGCACGCCTGGCTGCGGTGCTTGGCCGGGGCTACAACGGGTACGGTATTTCTTGTGGGCGCAGGCGGCGGCCGGAGTCCACCACCCCGGTCGAAACCCCTAAGGAGAAGCTCTCTTGGCTGCAAATGGCGGTACCACGGCGATTGTTGCGGCGCTTGCTGCCAACCTGACCATCGCCGTCCTGAAATTCGTCGCGTATTTCCTGACGTTTTCCTCATCAATGCTGGCCGAGGCGATCCACTCGCTGGCCGACTCCGGCAACCAGATCCTCCTGCTCGTGGGCGGCAAACGCGCACAACGGGCGGCGAGCCCGGAGCACCCCTTCGGCTACGGACGCGAGCGCTACATCTACGCCTTCATCGTCTCGATCGTGCTGTTCAGCGTCGGCGGCCTCTTCGCCCTGTATGAAGCATGGGAAAAGTTCCAGCACCCGCACGCCATCGAAGGCGCGTTCTGGTGGGTTCCGCTCGCCGTCCTCGTCGGCGCCATCCTGGCCGAGTCCTTCTCGTTCCGGACCGCGATCATCGAATCCAACCACGTCCGCGGCAAACAGGGCTGGGTCAAGTTCGTCCGCAGCGCCAAGCAGCCGGAGCTGCCGGTCATCCTCCTCGAGGACTTCGGTGCGCTTGTGGGCCTGGCCTTCGCACTCTTCGGGGTGAGCCTGACGCTCATTACCGGGAACGGCATCTGGGACGCCCTAGGCACCGCGATGATCGGTTTCCTGCTCGTGGCGATCGCCGCCGTGCTGGCCGTGGAAACGAAGTCTTTGCTGCTCGGCGAGTCGGCAACGAAGGACGACGTCGTCAAGATCCGGACCGCCATCGAATCCGATGGCACCTCGATCATCCACCTCAAGACCCTGCACCTAGGCCCGGAAGAGCTGCTGGTCGCGGCTAAGATCAGCGTCGGCCGCTCGGATACCGGCCAGGACATCGCCAAGGCGATCGACGACGCCGAGACCCGGATCCGCGAGGCAGTGCCGATCGCCCGGGTCATCTACCTGGAACCGGACGTGCAGCGCGTCACCACCCTGTAACCGGGGCCCGCTGTTAGGGCGACATCAGCTCGGAAGGGGCCGCCGGCCCGGCAGCCGCACTGCGGCTACCGGACCAGCGGCCTCCTGCGTTCCACGAGCCCGCTGATCACGGCGACTCCGAGGCCCAGAACGGCCAGCACGGCGCCGACGAGGGCGGGTGCGACGTAGCCCCAGCCCCAGGCGATCACGAGACCGCCGAGGAAGGCTCCCAACGCGTTGGCGACGTTGAGGGCGGCGTGGTTGAGGGAAGAGGCCAGCGAGGGCGCATCGGGGGACGCATCCAGCAGCCGGGTCTGCAGCGCCGGGACCAGCAGTGAACCGGCGCCGCCGACGACGAAGACCATCACGTAGGCGGACCACGGCCAGTGCACGGCCACGGCGTAGACCACAAGGGCCACGGCGATGCCCGGCAGCACCCAGTAGATGGTTCCCATCACGGACTTGTCCGCGATCCGGCCGCCGACGATATTTCCCGCCACCATGCCCAGCCCGTAGAGCGCGACAACCAGGGGCAGCCAGGCGGCGGGAATGCCGGCCACGGACGTCATGGTGTGGGCAATGTAGGTGTAGGTGGCGAAGAAGCCGCCGAAGCCGACGATGCCGATCAGGATCGCCAGCCAGACCTGGAGCCGCTTGAGGGCGCCGAGTTCGCGGCGGAAACTCGCATCGGCATGCGGCTTCTGGAACGGGACGAACTTCCAGAGCATCACCAGGGTGAGGATGCCGATCACGCCCACCAGCAGGAAGAGCAGCCGCCAGCCGTACGTCTGGCCCAGCCAGGTGCCAAAGGGAACGCCGATGACATTGGAGACCGTCAGTCCCGCCATGACCATCGAAATGGCCCAGCCGCGCTTGGTCGGAGCGACCAGTGACGCCGCGATCACAGCCGCGACGCCGAAGAAGGCCCCGTGCGGCAGTCCGGCGGCGAAACGGGAGACCAGCATGGTGCCGTAATCCGGGGCGATGAAGGATGCCAGGTTCGCGATGCTGAAGAACAGCATGAGCCCGAGGGCCAGGTGCTTCCGCGGCATTTTGGCGCCGACGGCGGCAAGCAGCGGAGCTCCGATCACGACGCCGAGCGCATAGGCGGAGATCAGATGGCCGGCCTCCGGCGTGCTGATGTTGAGCCCCAGCTCCACCTCCTTGAGCAGGCCCATCATGGTGAATTCCGTGGTGCCGATGCCGAATCCGCCCATGGCGAGGGCAAGGATTGCAAGGGCAAGATGGCGGGTGCCGGTTTTGGGCGCCGCCGGGGCTTGTGTGGTGGTTGTCATTCGTCTGCTTTTCGGGAACGTTCCCGGCAGAAGCCAGGAGAATGCGGCAAGTTAAATCTGATGTGTGGGCTGGTTCGTGTAACGGGGCGGGCGCGCTCGATATTCCGGGTACTCAGGACGGCGGCTTCTTCCATTCTCCCCTAAGCCGGGGGCGCCCCTAGACTTGGACGCGTGACTGGACTCATTGGCGTCGTCGGCGGCGCCGTACTGGACTCCCTGGCCGAACCCTGCCGGCTGCTCGTGGCGCGGCGGACGGCGCCCCCGCAATTCGCCGGAATGTGGGAGTTCCCCGGCGGAAAAGTGGAGTCCGGCGAAACTGGCGAGCAGGCCCTGCACCGTGAGCTGCTCGAAGAGCTGGGCGTGAGCGTCAGGCTGGGCGCGGAACTGGTCAACGGGTCCGCCGGCGGCTGGCCGCTCAACGAGCGGGCCACGATGCGCGTGTGGTTTGCCGAACTCCTTGACGGCGATCCGCGTCCCCTGCAGGACCACGATGAACTGCGCTGGATCAACCTCCGGAACCGCGCCGAGGTGATCGGACTGCCGTGGATCCCGGCCGACCTGCCCATTGTAGAAGCGTTGCTGGACAGGCTTCAGGTATCGGATTCAACGGCAGTATCCGCTCTCTGAACCGCTGAACCGGCCCGCCGCGGCCACACCTCTCGCCAAAGCGTGAAGCATGTGACTACGCTGAAGCGAATCGAGAGGAGCAACCCGTGCAGGTCGGTGTCAGGCGGGAACAGCGCGCAGGGGAGCGAAGGGTCGCTGCCACGCCTGAGACGGTGCAGCAACTCACGGCACTGGGGCTGGACGTGGCTGTTCAGAGCAACGCCGGCGCAGCCGCCGGGTACGGGGACGCCGCCTTCGCGGCGGCCGGAGCGTCTATCGTTGCTGAGCTGCCCGCCGAAACACTAGATGTCCTGCTGCACGTCCGGCCGCTCGAACCGGAGGCCGCCGCGCGACTCAGGCCCGGCACCGTCACGATCGGATTCGCCTCTCCGGCGTCGGAACTGCCCAGTGTGGGCGCCCTCGCCGCCGCCGGTGTGACCTCGTTCGCGCTGGAACTCGTACCCCGGATCTCCCGGGCCCAGTCCATGGACGCGCTCAGTTCCCAGTCGCTGGTCTCTGGCTACCGTGCCGTCCTGGAGGCTGCGCTGCGCTACCCGAGGTTTTTCCCGCTCTACATGACGGCCGCCGGCACCATCCCGCCCGCCCGGGTGCTGGTGCTGGGGGCCGGCGTCGCCGGGCTTCAAGCGATCGGCACGGCGAAACGCCTGGGAGCGCGGGTCTCCGCCAACGACATCAGGGCAGCATCCGCCGACGAGGTCGCCTCGATGGGCGGCACATTCATCCATCTGGACCTTGACACCAGAACGGCGGACGCCGCCGGCGGCTACGCCCGTGAGCTCGGCCAGGACCGGGCCAAACGCCAGCGCGCCCTGCTGGCCCCGCACGTCGCGGCGGCGGATGTCCTCATCACGACGGCGGCCGTCCCCGGCCGCGCCGCCCCGTTGCTGGTGACCGCGGAGATGGTCGCCGGGATGCGGCCCGGGTCGGTCGTTGTCGACCTCGCCGCGGAATCCGGCGGAAACGTCGAGGGAGTCATCGCGGGGCGGGATCTCCAGATCCCGGTGGAAGGCGGTTCCGTGACCTTGGTGGGCCTGCAGGACGCCGCCTCGGCGATGCCCTCTGATGCCTCCCGGCTCTTTGCCAAAAACGTCGCGAACCTGCTGGCACTGATGACCGCCGACGGCAAGGTTGTCCCGGACTTCGATGACGACGTCATTGCGGGTGCCTGCCTGACCCACGGCGGATGCGTCGTCCATGCCGCCACCGCCGAGGCACTGGAGGCCCTGCCATGATGGATCCGATCACGCTGCTGACGGTGGTGGTGCTCTCCGTGTTTGTCGGGTTCGAGGTGGTCTCCAAGGTGACCAGCAAGCTGCACACGCCGCTGATGTCCGGCGCCAACGCCATCCACGGCATCATCCTGGTGGGCGCCATCATCGTGGCCGGCCAGGCCAGTGACCCGTGGCTGCTGACCATCGCCCTCATCGCCGTGGTCCTGGCGACCGCCAACCTGGTCGGCGGATTCGTCGTCACGGACCGGATGCTGGAGATGTTTGGCGGCCGGAAACCTGCCCGGCCCCGTGCCGGCGCGGGGGAGGACGGCGCGTGAGCGTCCTCGGCCCGGGGTGGACTTCGCTCTTCTACCTGGTGGCCGCAGTCTGCTTCATCCTCGCGCTAAAAGGCCTGAGCTCTCCGCGGACCGCCCGGCGGGGCAACGCCATCGGTGCGGCCGGCGCCCTCGTCGCCGTGGTCACGGTGTTCCTGTCCGCGAAACTGGAGAACATCCCGCTGATCCTCGGCGCAATCGCAGTCGGCTCCGCCCTGGCCGTCCCGGTGGCCCGCCGGGTGCACATGACCCAGATGCCACAGCTGGTGGCCCTCTTCAACGGCGTCGGCGGCGGCGCGGCTGCCCTGGTGGCGGTACTGGAACTGGGCCACAGCGAGAACCCCTGGGTACGGCTGGCCGTGGTCTTCACGATGCTGGTCGGCGCGGTGTCCTTCGCCGGCTCGGCCGTGACGGTGGGCAAGCTGCAGGAGCTGATCAGCACCCGCCCCCTGCTGTTCCCCGGAATGCCGGTGGTGATGGGCGCCGTGGTGTTCGGCGCCGTCACCGCCGCGGGCTTCGTCGTTGCCACGGGTTCAACCGGCTGGGCCGTGGCGCTGCTGGTGCTTGGCCTCGCGGCAGGACTCCTGCTGGTGCTGCCCGTCGGCGGGGCCGACGTGCCAATCGTGATCTCGTTGCTGAACGCCTTCACCGGCCTGGCGGTCGCGGCCTCCGGCATTGTGCTGGGCAATGTGCTGCTGCTGGTTGCCGGCACGCTGGTCGGGGCCAGCGGCACCATCCTGACCAAGGTGATGGCGTCCGCGATGGGCCGCGGCGTCACGGGCATCATGTTCGGCGCCTTCCGGGGCGGCTCGACGGCGGGATCAACTGCGCAGAGCGACCGGCCGGTCCGTTCCGCCTCTCCCGAGGACGTCGCAGTCCAGCTCGGCTATGCGCAAAGGGTGGTCATTGTCCCCGGATACGGGCTCGCCGTCGCTCAGGGCCAGCACACAGTCGCGGAGCTCGCCACGGCGCTGGCGGCCCGCGGCGTGGAGGTGGTCTTTGCCATCCACCCGGTGGCCGGCCGGATGCCGGGCCACATGAACGTGCTCCTCGCGGAAGCGAATGTACCCTATGAGGCGCTGAAGGAACTTGAGGAAGCCAACCCGGAGTTCCCGAACACCGACATTGCGCTCGTCGTGGGCGCCAACGATGTTGTCAATCCGGCGGCCAAGTCCACGCCCGGTGCCCCCATCTACGGGATGCCGATCCTGGAGGTGGCACAGGCGGGGCAGGTGGTGTTCCTCAAACGCTCCATGCGGCCGGGTTTCGCCGGGATCGAGAACGAGCTGCTGTTTGATCCCAAGACCACGCTCCTCTTCGGTGACGCGAAGGACTCACTCACCCGGGTTCTGGGCGCAGTGAAGGCCCTTTAGAACAGGGTGGGCTGCGCCGCCTCCGCGGCGTGGCTCCCGTGCCGGGCGCCGGCGAGAGCGGCCGGACCGGGGATGCTGCCGGCCGGGTACTGGGCCTCTTCGTCCCTGGGATCGACGCTGCCGGAAGCGTTACTGGCGGGATCGCCGTCGACGTCGCGGTGGCTGAAACCGTGCGAGCCGGAGAACCCGTGCAATGCCTTGAAGTACCGGATGCGGCCCGAGAGCCAGTCCCGGTACTCCTTGGAGGCGTAGGACCCCGTCCCGTACAGCCGCCGGTACTTCCCGGCGAGCCGGGGATGTTCCCTGGCAATCCATTGCATAAACCATTCCCGCGTTCCCGGTTTGAGGTAGAGGGCGCCCGCCGTCACGCCGGTCGCCCCCGCCGCGGCCAGGGAACCGAACAGGGAATCGAGGGCCTCGTCGCTGTCCGAGAGCCACGGCAGGATAGGCATGGCCATGACTCCGCAGGGCAGCCCGGCTTCCCGCAGCCGCGTGACCAGTTTCAGGCGTGCCCGCGGACCGGGCGTGCCGGGCTCCACGGCTTCGGAGAGGCGCTCGTCGGTCATCGCCAGCGAGATGCCCACGCCGACGGGCACCTGGGCTGCGGCATGCTTCAGGAGCGGAATGTCCCGGGCCAGCAGGGTGCCCTTGGTCAGGATCGACAGGGGGGTGCCGGAATCGGCCAGCGCCCCGATGATGCCCGGCATCAGCCGGTAGCGGCCCTCGGCCCGCTGGTAGGGATCCGTGTTGGTGCCCAGGGCCACGTGCTGCCGCCCCCAGGAAGGTTTGGCCAGTTCCCGACGCAGGACCTCGGCGGCGTTGATCTTCACCACCACCTGGCTGTCAAAGTCCAGCCCGGCGTCGAAGTCGAGGTAGGTGTGGCTCTTCCGGGCGAAGCAGTAGACACAGGCGTGACTGCAGCCGCGGTAAGGGTTGATGGTCCACTCGAACGGCATCCGCGAACCGGTGACCACTTTGTTGAGCACCGATTTGGCAGTGACCTCATGAAAAGTGACCCCGGCAAACTCGGGGGTGGAAACGGAGCGCACCAGACCGATCAAGGGCAGCAGCGCATTGGTGGCCGGAGCGGAGCGGGACCCGTCGCCGGCACTGGGGGCGGTGTCTTCAGCCGCGCCGGGAGACCCGGATCGTGCGGCCCCGGCTTCGGGCGCCGGCTTCAGTGCTTGTGCGTCCCATCTCATGGCTCTATTCGAATGTATGTTCGAATATAAGTCAAGGCCCCGCGCCGTATCTGGACCTCACCCCGACGCTGCCGCGGCCTGGAGGGCCGGAGACGGTGTCGGGCTGCATTGCTAGGCTGGGGCGATGATTCTCCTCACAGGATTCGAGCCGTTCGGCGGCGAGAGCACCAACCCGTCGTGGTCCGCCGCGCGGGAGGCCGCGGCCCTGCTCCGGGCCGAAGGGCTCGACGCGCAGGCCGCGGAGCTTCCCTGCGTCTTTGGGGACGCGATCCGCGTACTGGAGGCAGCGCTGGAGCAGTACCGCCCGGAGCTTGTGGTCTGCGCGGGCCAGGCCGGCGGGCGGCCCCGGATCTCGCTGGAACGGATCGCGATCAACTGCGACGACGCACGGATTCCGGACAACGCCGGCCAGTCACCCGTGGACCGGCCCGTCGTCGTCGGGGGACCGGCAGCTTATTTCAGCACCCTTCCGGTGAAGGCGGCGCTCGCGGCCCTGCTGGCCTCGGGGATCCCGGCCGAGGTTTCCCAGACCGCGGGCACCTACGTTTGCAATCACGTCTTCTACGGGCTGATGCACACCCTGCGGCACAGACCCGGAACCCGGGGAGGCTTTGTCCATGTTCCCTACGAGCCGGGCCAGCTGCCGCCGGGGAGCACGGATCCGTCCCTACCGTTGGAGCAGCTGACGGAGGCGCTCGCCGTCGTTGTCCGCACCACCCTGGCGACCACAGCGGACCTCAAGATCGCCGCCGGGGCGACGCACTAGCCGGGCCAAATCCTGCCCGCGCACGCCGGCTCAGCCGAGCAACTCCCACACAACGCCGACCGTGGAGCTCACGCTGGACTCGCCTGCCTCCACGGTAAGCGATTCCACCGCGACGGCCCGCTGCATCTTCGCCACGGGGATCGGCGCCGGGTGGCCGGACTGCTGCTCGATCGACACCACCTTGCCCAGTGAAGCTCCGGCGAGGGATGCGAAGTGCCCGGCCGTGGTGAGGGCATCCTGCCACGCGGCTTCGCGGGCCCGGGCGGTGACCGCGGCGGGATCGGCGAATCCGAGTTCCAGCCCGTTGAGCCGGACATCGTTGCCGCCAGCCGCGACCGCGGCCGCGATGACTGCCGATGCTGTTCGCAGGTCCGTGATCCGGACACTGAGCATGCTGGACGCCAGGTAGCCCGAGACCACCTGGCCCCGGCCCTCCTGCCAGTTCACCTCCGCGCGGACGTTGAGGCCCGACGTCGTGATGTCCGGGTCCGCCACGCCGTGTCCGCGGAGCGCCGCGGTGATGGCGGCGGCGGAGCGGCCGGCATCGCCGTACGCCGTGCCGACGTCGTCCCGGCGGCACTCGACGCCGATCGAGAGGGTCAGCAGGTCCGGCGCGGCTTCCGCGCTGCCGGATCCGGTGACCGAGATGGTCCTGGGGTTCTCTGTCATGTTATGTCTCGTTCCGTTCGGGGGCCGCCGGGCCCGTCCTGCCGGCGGTTGCCGCCTGGACCCGGGCGCCCGGCTCCGGGTAGCCGCCGGCCCGCAGCCCGGCGCGACGTTCGAAGAAATTACGGGAGCCGGGGTTGCCGGTGCGGGCCAGGGACCAGCCCGCCGCGAGGAAATACAGCGGCAGGAAGGGAAGGCCCAGGCACCAGGCGTACTGGGTGCAGTGGCGCTCCTCGTGCCCCAGCAACACGGTGTTGGCCAGGGCTTCCTCCGGCCCGGCGCGGAAGAGCACCACATTGCCGACCGTAAAGGCGCCGGCGAAGGGGAGCCGCCAGCGGTAGCCGGTGGCAATCAGCAGTCCCCGGGGCCCCCGGCGGACCGGGGTGCGCGCACAGCCGGCCAGCAGCAACCCCAGTGGAGTTGTTGCATTCAGTACGTTGGCCAGCTGCCGCAGCCGTTGTCCCGGCGTCATGAGGCCATGCTAGCCGGGCGCCCCGCCGCCGGGTACACAAATACCGTGGATGCCAAGCAGTGCGGGCCGCCGCCGTGCCGAAGCCTGGGGAGTGGGAAGGCGAGCCGCCGAGTGCCGTCACGTTCGGGCACCTGAGTGCCTTCAACTAGACTGAAGGGGAGTGCCCGCCGGAGCGATTTTGGCGAGCCCTGTCCTTTGTCAACACGCTGGTCCTTGCACCTTGAAGGGCCGTTGCCGTTGGCATGAACCGACTCGTAGCTAAGAACAGTAGATGACTGAAACTTTGCCGGGCGCCGGCGTCCCGAATCCCCTGGATGAAGCCGCCATCACCGCCGCCGTAGACCAGGCCATTGCCGCCATTGCCGCCGCCTCCACGCTCGACGAACTCAAAGCCGTCCGCCTCGCGCACACCGGTGAGAAGTCCGCGCTGAGCCTCGCCAACCGTGAAATCGGCGGGCTGCCGAAGGACCAGAAGGCCGCCGCGGGCAAGCTCATGGGGTCCTCCCGCGGGCGCGTCAACAAGGCGCTCGCCGACCGCACGGCCCAGCTCGAAGCCGAGAACGACGCGCGCATCCTGGTCGAGGAGACTGTCGACGTCACGGCGGCACCGCGCCGCCGTCGGGCCGGCGCACGCCACCCGCTGTCCACGCTGCAGGAGCGCGTCGCGGACATCTTCGTGGGCATGGGCTGGGAGATCGCCGAAGGCCCCGAGGTCGAGTCGGAGTGGTTCAACTTCGACGCACTGAACTTCAAGCCGGACCACCCCGCCCGCGAAATGCAGGACACCTTCTTCGTGGAGCCGCCCGAGGCCCACCTGCTGATGCGCACCCACACCTCGCCCGTGCAGGTCCGCTCCATGCTGGAACGCGAGCTGCCCATTTACGTGCTGTGCCCCGGCAAGGTGTTCCGCACCGACGAGCTCGATGCCACGCACACCCCGGTGTTCCACCAGTTCGAGGGCCTGGCCATCGACAAGAAGCTCAGCATGGCGGACCTCCGCGGAACCCTGGAGCACTTCGCGCGCCAGATGTTCGGCGACGAGGCCCAGATCCGGCTGCGTCCCAACTACTTCCCGTTCACGGAACCGTCCGCCGAGCTGGACATCTGGCACCCGGGCGCCAAGGGCGGTCCCAGCTGGATCGAATGGGGCGGCTGCGGCATGGTCAACCCCAACGTGCTCCGCGCCGCGGGCATCGATCCGGAGATCTATTCAGGTTTTGCCTTCGGCATGGGCATCGAGCGGACGCTGATGTTCCGCAACGAGGTCGGCGACATGCGCGACATGATCGAAGGCGATGTACGTTTCAGCGAGCACTTCGGGATGGAGATCTAACCGTGCGTATCCCCCTTTCCTGGCTGCGTGAATTCGCGCAGGTACCGGCCGGAGCAACGGCCGAAGACGTGATGGCCGAACTGGTCAAGGTCGGCTTTGAAGAAGAAGCCGTCCACCGCCCCACGGACACCCTGCAAGGCCCCATCGTGGTGGGCCAGGTCCTGAGCATCGTCAAGGAACCCCAGACCAACGGCAAAACCATCAACTGGTGCCAGGTCCGGGTGGTCCCCGAAGGGCAGCAGCAGTCGCTCACCGGCGACGGCATTGATCCCTCGGGGGTCCAGGGCATCATCTGCGGCGCCCATAACTTCGTGGAAGGCGACAAGGTGGTGGTCACCCTCCCCGGCGCCGTGCTGCCCGGCGACTTCCACATTTCGGCGCGCAAGACCTACGGCCACCTGTCCGCCGGCATGATCGCCTCCGTGCGCGAGCTCGGCATTGGCGAAGACCACGACGGCATCCTGGTGCTCTCCCGGATCGGGCTGGACCCGGAAATCGGCGCCGACGCCATGGAGCTCCTGGGCCTCTACGACCAGGCCGCCGAAATCAACGTCACCCCGGACCGCGGCTACGCGTTCTCGATCCGCGGCGTGGCCCGTGAGTACGCCCACGCCACCGGCACGTCCTTCACGGACCCGGCGTCGAAAGTACAGGCTCCGGTTGCCCTGGCCGGCGGCTACCCCGTCAAACTCAACGACGACGCCCCGATCTACGGCAAGCCCGGCTGCGACCGCTTCGTGGCCCGCACCGTCCGCGGCGTGGATGCCACCCGCCCCACGCCCCTCTGGATGGTTTCACGCCTCCGGCTTGCCGGCATCCGCTCCATCTCGCTGCCGGTGGACATCTCCAACTACGTCATGCTCGAACTCGGGCAGCCCACGCACTGCTACGACCTGGACAAGCTGTCGGGCGACATCGTGGTCCGCCGTGCGGTGGCGGGTGAAAAGATCACCACGCTGGACGAAAAAGTCCGTGCGCTCGACGTCGAGGACCTCCTGATCACCGACGGCTCCGGCGCGATCGGCATCGCCGGCGTGATGGGCGGCGCCGCCACCGAGGTCAGCGATTCGACGTCGAACGTCCTCGTCGAGGCGGCCCACTTCGACGAGGTGTCCATCGGACGCTCCCGCCGCCGCCACAAACTGCCGTCCGAAGCCTCCAAGCGCTTCGAACGCGGCGTGGACTGGCACGTCGCGGGCATCGCTGCCCAGCGCGTCGTTGACCTCCTGGTCGAACTCGCCGGCGGCACCGCGGACGAGGCCGGGACCGACGTCGGGACGGCGCCGGGCACCGTCACCGTCGAGCTGCCCGCAGCTTTCGCGTCCGAACGGATCGGCATCGACTTCACCGAGGAGCAGGTGGTCACCTCGCTCGAGGACCTGGGCGCCGTGGTGGTGAAGAACGACGGCGGCTACACCGTGACCGCCCCGAGCTGGCGCAACGACCTGGAAACCAAGGAGGACCTCTCCGAGGAGATCGCCCGGCTGGTCGGCTACGACCAGATCCCCGCGAGCCTTCCCGTGGCGCCTCCGGGCCGGGGCCTGACCCGCACCCAGCAGCAGCGCCGGCGCCTCGTCCAGGCCCTGGCAGATTCCGGCCTCACCGAGGTCCTGGCGTACCCGTTCGTCTCCAAGGCCGCCAACGACACGTTCGGCGTGTCCACGGAGGGAACGCCCCGCAAGGCGCTCAAGCTGGCCAACCCGATCAGCGAGGAGCAGGGCTACCTGCGCACCTCGATCCTGCCGGGCCTGATCGAGGTCGCCAAGCGCAACCATTCGCGCGGCTTCCGGGACCTGGCCCTGTTCGAGGCCGGTCTGGTGTTCCTGCCGGGCGACACGCTGGGAACCGCCTCGATCCCGCCGCTTGGCATCAAGCCCAGCGACGAGGTGCTGGACGGACTGTACGACGGCGTCCCGGACCAGCCGCTGTACGTCGCCGCGGTACTCACCGGCCACGACTCGCCGGCCGCCGCGGGCCACACTCCCCGGGCGTGGGACTGGGCCGACGCGCTGGACATCGCCAGGACCGCCGGCGACGTGCTTGGCGTCGAGATTGTGGTCAGCCAGGGCCAGCACCAGGCCTTCCACCCGGGGCGGGCCGCCCAGCTGGCGCTCCGCACCGGCGAGGTCCTGGGCTATGCCGGCGAGCTGCACCCGAAGCTGCTGGCCGCCCATGACATGCCCGCGCGTTCGGTGGCCCTCGAATTCAACGCGGACGCCCTCTTTGAGGCGGCCGCCGACGTGATCGTGGCCCGGCACATCTCCACCTACCCGGTGGCCACCCAGGACGTCGCCCTCGTGGTGCCGCAGGAGGTCCCGGCGGAAGAGGTGCTCACAGCCCTGCGCGAAGGCGCCGGAGAACTGCTCGAAGACGTCGCACTCTTCGATGTGTACGCGGGCAAGGGCATCGAGGACGGCAAGAAGTCGCTGGCCTTCAGCCTGCGCTTCCGGGCCGCGGACCGCACGCTGACCGCGGACGAGGCATCCGCGGCCCGCGAGGGCGCCGTCGCTGTGGCCCACGAGCGTTTCGGAGCAGTCCAACGCTAAAGCACGGGGAGCACAGCGAGCACAGCGAGCACAGCGAGCACGGGGAGCCCGGAGAGCACGGGGAGCCCGGAGAGCACCGTGAGCCCGGAGGAACCCTCACCGTATCCGGAGTCACCGTCCGGTCCGTGCGTCTTGCCGACGTCGGACCGGACGGCGGGATCCATCTCGATCCCGCGGAACATACACGCGCCGCGGGCATCACGCATCCGGCGGCCCGGCGGGACTTCCTCGCCGGCAGGATCGCCCTGCGCGCCTTCGTCGCCGGGATTCTCGGTGTGGGCCCCGGGGAGCTCACGGCCCACTATTCGTGCCCGGACTGCGGCACGGGACCGGAGCTTGACCACGGCCGCCCCGGCTACCGGATGCACGGCGCCCCCGATGGCCTCAGCCTGAGCCTTTCGCGCAGCGGCGGCTGGGTCCTGCTCGCGGCCGGCAGCACCGGCGTATCCGGGGTGGTGGTCGGCGGTGCGGTCGGCATTGACCTGGAGCACAGCTCCGGCGTGATGTTCCCAGGGTTCGACGACGTCGCCCTCACCTCTGCGGAACGGCAGCATCTCCTTGCCCTGCCGCCGGTGAAGGTGATGCCCTGGCGGGCAGCGGCTTGGGCGCGCAAGGAAGCCCTGCTGAAGGCCCGCGGCACCGGTCTGCGGATCGAACCGTCCTCGGTTGAAGCCTTCGCGGAGCCTGCCGACGGAACTGTCGTGGTTGATCTGGACACGGTTGCCTTGGGCCTGCCCGCCGGCTTTGCCGCCGCGCTGGCCATCGTTGAAATGGCCTAGGAGCCGCCGCAGGCGGGGAGCCCGCCGTCAGGACTGCTGCTAGCCGCCCGTCGGCATCGGCGGCAGGGCCTCCTGGTACAGCCACGGGTGCAGCAGGGACTCGGTATCGAGGCCTGTCGCCCGGTCCGCGGTCAGGATGAACTGCTGTGTTGAAACGGAGCCGTGGCGGTTCTGGCTGGCCCACTCGTGCAGCAGGGAGAAAAAGGCCAGGTCACCGCAGCGCAGGCGCAGGGCGTGCAGCGCCAGGGCGCCGCGTTTGTAGACCCGGTCATCGAACATCAGCTCCGGACCGGGGTCGCCCACGAGCAGATCCTGCTTGCTGGCGCCGAGCTTCCGCCACGCGGTGGCGGCCCGGCGGGCCACGGTCATCACGCCGGCCTCCTCGGACCAGAGCCATTCCGCGTAGCAGGCAAAGCCCTCGTGCAGCCAGATGTCCTTCCACGAGGCCGCCGTCAGCGAGTTCCCGAACCACTGATGGGACAACTCATGCGCGATGAGCCGCTGGGACTCCCAGTCCTGCCGTAGATGGTTGGGGCCGAAGATCGACAGGCTCTGCGCCTCCAGCGGGATCTCCAGTTCATCCCCTGCCACCACAACGGTGTACTCGGAGAAAGGGTAAGGGCCGAAACAGTTGATGAAGGTGCGCATCATCTCCGGCTGCCTGGCCAGCCCGATGCGGGCGGCCTCTGCCAGTGCGGCCGGAACGGCCGCGTACTGGGGCACCTGCACTGCCGGGCGGACAGGGTTGAGCGCCAGGAGTTCGTAGCGGCCGATCTGGACGGTGGCGAGGTAGGTGGACATCGGCTCCGACTGTTCGTACACCCACGTTTCGCGGCTGGACCGGGAGTTGTGCGACACCAGGATTCCGTTGCACACTGCCCGGTAGTTGGCGTCCGTGGTCACCGAGATCCGGTAGCTGGCCTTGTCCTGCGGGTGGTCGTTGCACGGAAACCAGGAGGGTGCGCCGTTCGGCTGCCCCGCCACGAGCACACCATCGGTGAGTTCCTCCCAGCCCACTTCGCCCCAGAGCCCGCGGCGGGGAGAGGGGTTGCCCTCGTAGCGGATATCGAGGGTGAAGTCCTCGCCCGGCAGCAGGGCTGCCTCGGGGACGATGACGAGCTGGTCGGCGCGCTGGCTGAACTTCCGCACCCTCCGCCCGCTCAGCTGGATCTTGGTGGCCCGGAGACCGGTGAGGTCCAGGACGATGGCGGACGTGGGGCGTTCCGTCACGGCGTGCACCACCGCGCGGCCGTTCAGGCGGTTGCTGCTGAGCTTGTAGTCCAGTTCAAGTTCATAGCGCGTGACACGGTAGGCATCCGTGCCGTGGCCCGGCAGATAGGGATCAGGGGATCCGGCCGCATCGTCGGTGGGCAGGCCACTGCCGGTGCCGGGTGCGGCTGTGGAACGTGGGGGACTGGAACTCATCAGCAGGCTTTCGGGATTGCAGGTGCGGGCGGGCAGGGGCGTGGCTACTTCAGCTTGGCTGCAGGCACCGCGGGTCCACTCCAAGGACTCACCGGATTGCCCATCCAGTACGTCGCGGCGGGCACTGTTTCACCCCGCATCACAAGGGACGCGGGGCCCACTGTGCCGCCGTTGCCGATCCGGGCCTGCGGGAGAATGACTCCGTGCGGTCCCATCGTTGCCCCGTCATCGAGCGTAACAGTGTCGATGCTCATGACGCGGTCGTGGAAGAGATGGGTCTGGACCACGCAGCCGCGGTTCACCGTGGAATTCCGGCCCAGGGTTACGAGGTCCGCTTCGGGCAGCCAGTAGCTTTCGCACCACGTGCCGGCGCCGATCTTGGCGCCGAGTGCCCGGAGCCACCAGACAAGCGCCGGGGTGCCGGTTGCGGCGCGGGCGAACCACGGGGCGCTAACCATTTCGATGAAGGTATCCACCACCTCGTTGCGCCAGATGAAGGAGCTCCACAGCGGATGTTCGCCGGGCCTGATGCGCCCCACCAGCAGCCATTTCGCCACGACGGCGCTGCCCGCTGCCACGGCGCCGGCGAGCAGGATGACGACTCCGCCCAGGAGCGCCGCGATGCCGTAATTGAAGACGGTGGCGAGCCAATCGAAGGCGAGGAACACTCCGGCGGCGATCGCGACGGTCGTCACGACGGGGACAAAGCGGCACAGTTCCCACAAGGCCCGGGCGATCTTGAGTTTCAGGGGCGGCTGGTACGTCCTCGTGTCGTCGGAGGCGATGGCCGTGCGCCGGAGCCGGACCGGCGGGCTGCCCAGCCACGAGGTCCCCGCCTTCGATTTCGCCGGGGTCGCCGACAGCACAGCCACAAGGGAGTTCTTGGGCACGTTGCGGCCGGCCGCGGTCATGCCGGAGTTGCCGAGGAAGGAGCGCTTTCCGATCTTGGCGGGGGCGATCCGCAACCAGCCGCCGTCGAGCTCGTAGGAGGCCACCATCGTGTCGTCGGCCAGGAAGGCGCCTTCCCCGACGGTGGTCATCTTGGGGATCAGCAGGACGGTTGAGGCCTCCACGTTCTTACCGATCCTGGCCCCGAGCAGGCGCAGCCAGGCCGGCGTGAAGAGGCTGGCGTAAATGGGGAAGAGGAGGTCGCGGGCCAGATCCAGGACCCGTTCGGTCGCCCAGACCTGCCAGCCGATCCTGCTGCGCACCCGGTAGTAGCCTTCGGCCAGGCCCACGCCGAGGAGACGGGTGGTCAGGAGTATCAGCACCAGGTTGGACAGGAACCAGACCAGGGCGGCCAACGGGAGGGACAGCAGCAGCTGCGGCAGCGCGGCGCCCAGCGATTCCTTGCCCCGGATGAAGCCGAAGACCACCCCTGCCGCGGCGGCGGCGGAGACATACGGGATCAGGGCCAGGATGGCTGACGCGGCGGCGAAGCCGGCGAACCAGAGCCGGCCCATCAGCGGGTGGGCCGGGGGCGTGTCCGGCCAGGAGTGTTTGGCCTTGCCCCGGCGCTCGGCCGGGGACCCGGCGACAAGTTGCCCGGACTTCACTTTGCCCAGCACGGCTGAGCCCGGCTCCACCTTGGCTCCGGCGCCGATCGTGGCGCCCGGCATGAGGGTACTGCGTGCCCCGACTGTGGCGCCGGGGCCGACGTGGATGGCCCCGATGTGGACGATGTCGCCGTCGATCCACCAGCCGGACAGATCGACCTCCGGCTCCACATTGCAGCCGCTGCCGAGCGAAAGCAGGCCGGTGACGGGCGGCAGCGAGTGGAGCTGGACGTCGTTCCCGATTTTCGCCCCGAGGGCCCGGGCGTAGTAGGGCACCCACGGAGCACTGGCCAGGCTGATGGCGCCGGCCAGGTCCTGGATCTGTTCGGCCAGCCACAGGCGCAGGTGCACCCGGCCGGACCGGGGGTACGTCCCCGGCACCACTTTGCGGAGCAGGAGGCGGGCGGCGGCCATGGAAACGAGCATCCGGCCCGCAGGACTGACGAACACCAGCCAGGAGGCGCCCACCCACCACCAGGACACCGTGGGCGCAGCCGTGAACCCGGCGAGGGAGGAGAGCACATTGTTCGCCGCCATCAGGTACGTCAGCCAGCGCATGCCCACGAGAATGTGCAGCGGAACTCCCATGAGAGTCTGGAAGACCTGCGACCTGCGGGCCGTGCGCCGGACGGTGCGTTCCGGGGCCGGGCCCGGCCCGCCCTCGGGGAGCGACTGACGCGCTGCATCGATGAGGGCGCCGACCCGCGGGGTGGCGTAAATATCAGCCACCGTGATGGTGGGGTAGCGCACGCGCAGGGCGGAGACGAGCTGCGCGGCGGCCAGGGACCCGCCTCCGTAGGCGAAGAAGTCGGCATCAAGGCCGGATACCGTGCTGCCCAGCACGGCACTCCACTGCTCCACAATCCAGGCGGCGTCGTCGGGGAGGTTCAGCGGGGCCGCTTCGGTGTCGGCGGCTCCGGCCCCCGCCAGGGGCCACGGCAGCGCGTGCCGGTCCACCTTCCCGCTGGTCTTGGTGGGCAACGAATCGACCAGGGTCAGCAGCGGAATCAACGGCGCCGGCAGGCTCTCGCCGAGGAGCTCCCGCGCGGCGGCCAGATCGATATCCTGGCCCCCGGCCGGGGCCAGGTAACCCACGAGGATCTGGTTGCCGGCCGCCGTCGTCTGCACTGCCGCCGCCGCTCCGGCCACATCCGGCAGCGACTGCAGGGCGGCGTCGATTTCGCCCAGCTCGATCCGGCGCCCGCCAAGCTTGACCTGTTCGTCGGCGCGGCCCTGGAAGATCAGCCCCGCGGCCTCGTAGCGGACCAGGTCGCCCGAGCGGTACGCCCGCGTCCAGCCCAAGGACGGCATGGGGGCATACTTCTCGGCGTCCTTCGCCGGGTCCAGATAGCGGGCCAGGCCGACGCCGCCGATGATCAGTTCGCCGACTTCGCCTTCCTCGACGGGCCGGGATTCGACGTCCACGACGGCGAGGTCCCAGCCGTCCAGCGGCAGGCCGATCCTGATCGGACCGGAACCGCCCAGCGGCGCTGCGCACGCCACCACGGTGGCCTCGGTGGGTCCGTACGTGTTCCACACCTCACGGCCTTCGACGGCGAGCCGCTCAGCAAGTTCCGGCGGACACGCTTCGCCGCCGAAAATCAGCAGGCGGACGCTCTCCAGGGACTCCACCGGCCAGAGTGCGGCCAGCGTGGGCACCGTGGACACAACCGTGATGCCGTGGCTGATCAGCCACGGGCCAAGATCCATGCCGGTCCGGACCAAGGCTCGGGGCGCCGGGACGAGGCAGGCGCCGTGCCGCCAGGCAAGCCACATCTCCTCGCAGGAGGCGTCGAAAGCGACCGACAGGCCGGCCAGGACCCGGTCCTGCGGCCCGATCGGATCGTTCTGCAGGAAGATTCGGGCTTCGGCATCGACGAAGGCCGCCGAGGAACGGTGCTGCACCGCCACGCCTTTGGGCGTCCCCGTGGAACCCGACGTGAAGATGACCCAGGCGTCGTCGTCCGGGCCGGGAAGCCGCGGCGCAGGAAACGGGCGGGGCCGCTGCCCCTCCGTCACAATCTCGCCGGCGCCGCGTAATATGCCGGCGACACGGGCCTCGCCGAACACCAGCCGGGCGCGCTCTTCAGGGTCGTCCGCGTCCACCGGGACGTACGCCGCCCCCACCATCAGGATGGCGAGGATCGAGACATAGAGCAGGTTGGTGCCGGACGGAATCCTGACCCCGATCTTGTCCCCGGCACCAAGGCCGGCCAGATGCAACTCCTTCGCCTTGGCCCGGACCGCGGCGGTCAGCTGGGCGTAACTGAGCGATTCGTGGCCGTCGTCCAGGGCGGAGGCATCCGGGAAACGCGCGGCGGTGTCCCGCAGGATGTCCACCAGCGTCCGCTCCGGCGGTGCAGCCAGGGACCCCGGAAGCTGCGCGCGGAAGTCCGGGCTGACGGTGGCGAGGGCATGCGGGGGGTCGCTGGGTTGCGCTTGCTGATCAGTCACTGGGGGATCGTCTCCGGCCTAGGTGAACGGAAGGTGTCCGGGTTCGCTTTATGTTAATACTCCGCCACCGCCGGGGCATTGGCACGCTGATTCCCTGATCTGTTCCGGGGGCCTGGTCCCGACTCCCGCAACCAGGCCCCCGGAATTAGTCCTTACCGAAGGCTACGGAACGAGGATGACTTTGCCGGTGGTGCGCCGCTGCTCCAGGTCATCGTGGGCCCGGGCTGCCTCGGCCAGATCGTAGCGGGCGCCAACCCGCACCTTGAGGCTGCCATCGGCGACCGCCGCGAAGAGCTCGTCGGAGCGCCAGCGGCGTTCGTGGGCGTCGCGCAGGAAGTGGCCGATCGTGGGCCGGGTCAGGTACAGCGAGCCGCCGGAGTTGAGCCGTTGCGGGTCGAAGGGCGGTACTGGGCCGGAGGCGGCACCGAAGAGCACCAGGGTGCCGCGGATGCGCAGGGCAGCTAGGGACCCGTCGAACGTGTCCCTACCGACGCCGTCGTACACCACATCCGCGCCGGTCCCGTCCGTCAGCTCGCGGACCTTGGCCGCGAAGCCGTCGTAGCGCAGCACGTGGTCGGCGCCGGCGTCGCGGGCCAACTGCTCCTTGTCATCGGTGGAGACGGTGGTGATCACGCGCGCGCCCCTGGCTTTGAGCAGCTGGATCAGCAGCAACCCGACGCCGCCGGCTCCGGCGTGCAGCAGGACGGTGTGGTCCGGCTCCACCTTGAAGGAGGAATTGATCAGGTAGTGCGCGGTGATGCCCTGCAGCGGCAGGGCAGCGGCCGTGAAGTCGTCCACGCCGTGGGGGACCGGCAGCGCTTTGTCCTCGTCGATCAGGGCGTAGCCGGCATAGCAGTTGACGCCCTCGGCCGTGGCCACACGGTCGCCGGCGGAGAACCCCGTCACGCCGTGGCCGAGTTCCTCCACGGTGCCCGACGCCTCGGAACCGGGGGTGAAAGGGTATGGAACCTTGTAGCTGCCGCTGCGCTTGTAGGTGTCGATGAAGTTCACGCCGACGGCGGCGACCTTGACCAGCAGCTGGCCGGGACCCGGAACCGGGCGCTCGACTTGGGCCAGTGTGAGGACCTCCGGGCCCCCGGCCTCGCGGGCGACGATTGCATGCATCATATGACTCCTTGCCTGGACGGAATTTCCTGGGCGAATCTTCGGGGCTGAATTGCGGGTTGAATGTCCTGGACCCGCTCCTGCACCCATCCTAGGGACACCGGCGCCAACGACGAAGTGACGGCCGGTATCCGGCCGTCACTTCGGGTCAAACTGTAAATCCGTGCCCCTGGCAGGCCGTCTCCGCGCCCGCCGCGCCGCGCTGCCGCCTAGTAGCGGCGGGTGACGGTGGCCATCGGGCACTCGAAGTGGCGTCCGGCGGACAGGCCGACGTCGTTGAGGTACCGCACGATGATGCCGTAGGACTGCAGCAGCGTGGTCTCCGTGTACGGAACCTGGTGCTTCGCGCAGAACTCACGGACGATCACGGCGGCCTTGTCGAGCTGCGGGCGGGCCATGTCCGGGAAGAGGTGGTGCTCGGCCTGGCGGTTGAGGCCGCCGAGCAGGATGTCCATGAAGAAGCCGCCGGAGATGTTCCGGGACGTCAGGACCTGGCGGCTGAAGAAGTCCACCCGGCTGTCGGCCGGCAGGACCGGCATGCCCTTGTGGTTCGGGGCAAAGGAAGCGCCCATGTAGAACCCGAAGACCGCGAGCTGGACCGCGATGAACGCGAGCGCCATACCCCACGGCAGGAAGGTGAACGCGAGCACCGGCAGGAGGCTGAGCCGGACCAGGAGGATCGGGATTTCAACCCAGCGGTGCGTCACCTTGGCGCGCTGGAAAATGAACTTGATCGAATCGATCTGCAGGCCCAGGCCCACCAGGAACAGCAGCGGGAAGAAGAACCAGCCCTGCTTGCGGGTGAGGAAGGAGAACCGTCCCTGCCGGGTGGCGGCACCTTCGGGGTGGAACGCGATGGCGCCGGTGGCGATATCGGGGTCCTTGGAGATGACGTTGGGGTGGTTGTGGTGCGCGCCGTGCTTCTGCTCCCACCAGGAGTAGCTGATTCCTGCCACCGAGGTGGCGAGCAGCCGTGCTGCCCAGTCGTTGGCGCGGCGGGAGGCGAAGATCTGCCGGTGGCCGGCCTCGTGGGCCAGGAAGCTCAGCTGGGTGCAGAGGATGCCGATGGCGGCGGCGATGAGCAGCTGGAACCAGCTGTCGCCGATCAGCGCGAAGCCGAACCAGGTGGCCGTCATCAGGAGTACAAGAACCGAAAACACCGTGATGTAGAAGCCCACGCGGCGTTCGAGCAGGCCCGCGGCCTTGACGGTTTTCAGGAGTTCCGAGTAGCTCAGGACGACGGCGTTGGGCTGCCGGATCCGCGATTTCGGTCGCTCCGGCGTTGCGGTGGTGAGGGTCATGTAACGCGTGCCTCGAGACTGTTACGGGCAACGCTGCATCCGACACTCGGACTGCACGGTCTGGATCACCCTTCTCCAAGCATACGCCCCGGCATTCCACGGCCCTCCGGATTCCCGCGGAACGGCGGCGGCAGCAGGGCCGGGGCACGCGGGAGTTGATGCATAAATATCGGCATCTATGCATACTCTTGCTGTATAGTCGTGGCTATGACTATTTCTGTTGCCGTGTCCGGCGCAAGCGGTTATGCCGGCGGCGAGGTGCTGCGGCTCCTCGCCGGCCACCCCGACGTCACCATCGGCGCCATCACGGCGCACAGCAACGCCGGTTCCAGACTAGGGGAATTGCAGCCCCATCTCCACGGTCTGGCCAGCCGCATCCTCGAAGACACCACCGTGGAGAACCTGGCCGGACACGACGTCGTGTTCCTGGCCCTTCCGCACGGCGCTTCCGCCGACATCGCGGCGCAGCTGCCGGCCGGCACCGTAGTGATCGACGCCGGCGCCGACCACCGGCTGGAGGACGCGGCCGCCTGGGAGAAGTTCTACGGCTCGCCGCACGCCGGCACCTGGCCGTACGGCCTGCCGGAGCTTCCCGGCCAGCGCGAGGCCCTCCGCGGCGCCAGGCGGATCGCCGTCCCCGGCTGCTACCCGACGTCGGCCCTGCTCGCCCTCACCCCGGGCTTCAGCAACCACCTGCTGCAGGCGGACGACGTCGTCATCGTTTCCGCCTCCGGCACGTCCGGGGCGGGCAAAGCCGCCAAGGTCAACCTGATCGGTGCCGAGGTTATGGGCTCCATGAGTCCCTACGGCGTGGGCGGCGGGCACCGGCACACACCGGAAATCGAACAGGGACTGTCCAAGGCCCTGAACGCCCCGGTCACCGTTTCCTTCACCCCCACGCTCGCCCCCATGAGCCGGGGCATCCTCACCACCGCGACCGCCAAGGTGCGGCCCGGCGTGACCGCGGAGGAGCTGCGCCACGCCTGGAGCGAAGCCTACGACGACGAGCCGTTCGTGCATCTGCTGCCGGAAGGCCGCTGGCCCTCCACCAAGTCCGTGCAGGGTTCCAACCACGCCGTGATGCAGCTGGCGCTCGACAGCCACACCGGCCGCGTCATCGTCACGTGTGCCATCGACAACCTGACCAAGGGGACCGCCGGCGGGGCCGTGCAGTCCATGAACATCGCCCTCGGCCTGGCGGAAACCGCCGGCCTCGAACTGCAGGGAGTCGCACCGTGAGCATCACCGCCCCCCAGGGATTCCGCGCCGCCGGCGTCACAGCCGGCCTAAAGGCCTCCGGCAACCCCGACCTCGCCCTCGTGGTCAACGACGGCCCCGCCAAAGCCGCCGCGGCAGTGTTCACCTCCAACCGGGTGGCCGCAGCGCCTGTGCACTGGTCCCGCGAGGTGGTCAAGGACGGCCGCGTCGACGCCGTGATCCTCAACTCCGGCGGAGCCAACGCCTGCACCGGCCCGCAGGGGTTCCAGAACACGCACACCACTGCCGAGAATACCGCCGAGGCGCTGGGCGTCTCCGCCACCGACGTCTTTGTCTGCTCCACCGGACTGATCGGCGAGCAGCTTCCGATGGACAAAATCCTTTCCGGGATCAGCGCCGCCACTGCGGCCCTCACCACCGACGGCGGATCCGACGCCGCCACCGCGATCATGACCACGGACTCCGTCTCGAAGCAGGCGGTCTTCACTGGGACCGATGCGGAGGGCAAGGAATTCACCATCGGCGGCATGGCCAAGGGCGCCGGCATGCTCGCCCCGGGACTCGCCACGATGCTGGTGGTCCTCACCACCGATGCGGACGTCCAGCCGGAAATGCTCGACGTCGTGCTCCGCGACGCCACCCGGGTCACCTTCGACCGGGCCGACTCGGACGGCTGCATGTCCACCAACGACACCGTGGTGCTGCTCGCCTCCGGCGCCTCGGGTGCAGTGCCGTCCGCCGTCGAATTCGGCACGGGCCTGACCCAGGTCTGCGCGGAACTGGCGCGCAAGCTGATCGGCGACGCCGAGGGCGCCAGCCACGACATCGCGATCCGCACCTTCAACGCCGCCAGCGAGCGGGACGCCGAGGTGGTCAGCCGCGCCGTCGCGCGGTCCAACCTCTTCAAAGCAGCAATCTTCGGCAAGGACCCCAACTGGGGCCGCGTACTCTCCGCCGTCGGCACCACCGACTCCGCGTTCGAGCCCGACCAGCTCAACGTGTCCATGAATGGCGTGCAGATCTGCCGCAACGGCAGCATCGGCGATGACCGTGGCCTCGTGGACCTGGAACCCCGCGAGGTCCTGGTCGAGATCGACCTCCAGGCCGGCGGGGCGGAAGCCACCATCTGGACCAACGACCTCACCCACGACTACGTCCACGAAAACAGCGCCTACTCCAGCTAGGCAGTTCCCGGAGGGACGAACACTATGAACACCCAGACCCGCGAGACCACCTCCATGGCGGACGCCCAGGGCAAGGCCGGCACCCTCATCGAGGCCCTGCCCTGGATCCAGCGCTTCGCCGGCACCACGATGGTGATCAAGTACGGCGGCAACGCCATGGTCAATGACGAACTCCGCCGAGCGTTCGCCGAGGACGTCGTTTTCCTGCACCACGTCGGGATCCACCCCGTTGTGGTGCACGGCGGGGGTCCGCAGATCAACGCCATGCTCAGCCGGCTCGGCATCGAATCCGAGTTCAAGGGCGGGCTGCGGGTCACCACGCCGGAGGCCATGGACGTGGTCCGGATGGTCCTCACCGGCCAGGTGGGCCGCGAGCTGGTGGGCCTGATCAACTCCCACGGCCCCTACGCCGTCGGGATGTCCGGTGAGGACGGCGGCCTGCTCCGCGCGGTCCGCACCGGCACGGTGGTGGACGGCGAAGAGGTGGACCTGGGCCTGGTGGGCGAGGTCATCGGCGTCAACCCGGAGGGCATCCTGGACATCATCGCGGCCGGCCGGATCCCGGTGATCTCCACAGTGGCCCCCGAAATCTTTGACGACGGCAGCCTGGACGCCGCGACCAAACAGGCGCAGACCACCGGCCAGGTCCTGAACGTCAACGCGGACACCGCCGCCGCCGCCCTCGCCGAAGCCCTCGGAGCCTCCAAACTCGTGATCCTCACCGACGTCGAGGGCCTCTACGCCAACTGGCCGGACCGTTCCTCGCTGATTTCCTCGCTCACGGCCTCGGAACTGCGCGAACTGCTGCCGCGCCTTGAGTCGGGGATGATCCCCAAGATGGAAGCCTGCCTCAAAGCTGTCGACGGCGGCGTCGAACGCGCGCACATCGTGGACGGCAGGCTGCCGCACTCGATGCTGCTGGAAACCTTCACGACGGCGGGCATCGGCACGCAGGTCGTCCCGGACGAGGACAACAAATGAACCAGATCGAAACCGCACCCGAGCTGAAAGAAATAGTCGAAACCGGCGGCCACGCCACCGGCGCGCAGTGGCTGTCCCGCTATTCGTCCTCGCTGCTGGGCGTCTTCGGCACGCCACAGCGGGTCCTGGTCCGCGGCGCCGGCTGCCTGGTCTGGGACGCCGACGGCAAGGAATACCTTGACCTGCTCGGCGGGATCGCGGTCAACGCCCTGGGCCATGCGCACCCCTTCGTGACCTCGGTGATCTCCAGCCAGCTCGCCACCCTGGGCCACGTCTCCAATTTCTTCACGAGCCCCACCCAGATCGCGCTGGCCGAGAAACTGCTGGACATCAGCAAGGCCCCGGCCGGTTCCAAGGTGTTTTTCGCCAACTCCGGCACCGAGGCCGTCGAGGCCGCCTTCAAGCTGGCCCGGCGGAATTCTGGCGTCAGCCACGACTCAGAAGCGCAGCCGCGCACGAAAATCATCGCGCTCGAAGGCGCCTTCCACGGCCGCACCATGGGTGCCCTGGCCCTGACCGCCAAGGAAGCCTACCGGGCGCCGTTCGCCCCGCTGCCCGCCGGCGTCGTGCACATCCCCTTCGGCGACGTCGACGCCCTCCGCGCCGCGGTGGACGAGACGACGGCCGCCGTCTTCCTCGAACCGATCCAGGGCGAGGCCGGTGTCCGCCCCCTGCCGGCCGGCTATTTGAAGGCCGCGCGGGAGGCCACCAGCGCCGCCGGCGCCCTGCTGATCCTCGACGAGGTCCAGACCGGCATCGGCCGTACCGGGAAGTGGCTCGCGAGCGGGGACGCCGGGATTGTGCCCGACGCCGTGACCCTCGCCAAGGGCCTCGGCGGAGGATTCCCGATCGGCGCGCTCATCACCTTCGGCCCGGAAACATCCTCGCTGCTGTCGGCCGGCCAGCACGGGACCACCTTCGGCGGCAACCCGGTGGCGACCGCCGCGGCCCTGGCCACCCTGCACGTCCTGGAAAACCAGCAGGTCCTGACCCATGTCCGGGAAGTGGGGGAGCACCTGCGCTCCGGCCTTGCCGCGATCGACGGCGTCACCGAGGTCCGCGGGGAAGGGCTCCTGATCGGTTTCGACCTCGACGCCGATATCGCCCCGGCCGTCGTCACGGCCGGTCTGGACGCCGGCTTTATCGTCAACAGCCCCGGACCGCACACCATCCGGCTCGCACCGCCGCTGATCCTCACCACCGCACAGGCCGACCGCTTCCTCGCGGCGCTGCCAGCCCTCCTCCAGACCGCAAAGGACGCCCAGTGAACGCTCCGGAGATATCGAAGAGCCAGACCCGCCACTTCCTCAAGGACACCGACCTCACCCCGGCCGAGCAGGCCGAAGTCCTGGACCTCGCCGTCCGGATGAAGGCCGCGCCCTACAGAGTGCAGCCGTTCGCAGCGGAAGGCAGCGGACGGAAGACCGTCGCCGTGATCTTCGACAAGACCTCCACCCGGACACGTGTCTCCTTTGCCGCCGGCGTCGCGGACATGGGCGGCAACGCGCTCATCATTAACCCGGGCGAGGCGCAGATCGGCCACAAGGAATCCGTCGAGGACACCGCCAAGGTCCTGGAGCGCATGGTGTCCACCATCGTGTGGCGCACCGGTGCCCACTCCGGGCTCGTCGCCATGGCCGCTCACTCGGGTGTCCCGGTCATCAACGCCCTGTGCGATGACTACCACCCCTGCCAGCTCCTCGCCGACCTGCTGACCGTCAAGGAGCACAAGGGCGAGCTCAAGGGCCTCACCATGAGCTACCTGGGCGATTCCGCTAACAACATGGCCAACTCCTACCTGCTGGCGGGCGTCACCGCGGGCATGCATGTCCGCATCGCCGGCCCCGCAGGCTACCTGCCGTCCCCGGCCATCATCGCGGCGGCCGAGGACCGCGCGACGGAGACCGGCGGCTCGGTGCTCGTCACCGTGGACGCTGCCGAGGCGCTGCTGGGGGCCGACGTCGTCGCCACCGACACCTGGGTCTCCATGGGCCAGGAGGACGAGAAGGAAGCCCGGCTGCAGCTGTTCCGCGGCTACGCCGTGGACGAGGCCGCGATGAAGCTCGCGGCGCCGGACGCCGTCGTGCTCCACTGCCTGCCGGCCTACCGCGGCTACGAGATCGCTGCGGCCGTGATCGACGGCCCGCAGTCCATCGTCTGGGATGAGGCCGAGAACCGGTTGCACGCCCAGAAGGCCCTGATGGCCTGGCTCATGCACCGCTCCGGGCTGGCGGTTGTGGAAGGGCTCGGCTAGTGTCCGTCCAGCCCGCCTCCCCGGGGGCCAGTCCGGCCACCAAGACGGCACGGCAGGCGCGGATCACTGCGATCCTCACCGGTGAGTCGGTCCGCTCGCAGGCGGAACTGGCGGCCCTGCTCGCGGACGACGGCGTCCAGGTCACCCAGGCCACGCTGTCCCGGGACCTCGTGGAGCTCGGCGCCGTCCGGGTCCGCGGCAAGGACGGCGTCCTGGTCTACGCGGTGCCGGGGGAGGGCGGGGAGCGCGCCGCCAAGAGCGGCGTCACCCAGGAAATCCTCGACGCGCGGCTGGCCCGGCTCTGCGGGGAACTGCTGGTCACCGCCGAAGCGTCCGCGAACATCGTGGTGCTCCGGACGCCGCCCGGCGCCGCCAACTTCCTGGCCCTCGCGATCGACCACTCGGTGATGCCGTCCATCCTGGGCACCATCGCCGGGGACGACACCGTGCTGCTGGTCACCCGCGACCCGCTGGGCGGCGCGGCCCTGGCGGCGCGTTTCCTGCAGCTCGCCGAGGAAGCCGGTACCGGCTGACCGCCCCCCGGCCCGAAGATTGGGCCTGCCACCGGGATGTGACAGGCTTTCAGTAGACACGCTTCACCCCGGGATTTTTCCCGACATTTCCCCAAACAACTCACCTTTTCCCCAAACAACTAAGGAGCGTTTCAAGTGACTGAGCGTATTGTGCTGGCCTACTCCGGTGGCCTGGATACTTCCGTAGCCATCGGCTGGATCGGCGAAGCGACCGGCGCCGAGGTCATCGCCGTGGCGGTCGACGTCGGACAGGGCGGCGAATCGTTGGAGACGATCCGCCAGCGTGCCCTGGGCTGCGGCGCCGTCGAGGCCTACGTGGCCGACGCGAGCGACGAGTTCGCCAACGAATACTGCGTCCCCACGCTGAAGGCCAACGCCCTCTACCAGGGCCACTACCCGCTGGTCTCCGCGATCTCCCGCCCGGTGATCGTCAAGCACCTGGTCAAGGCCGCCCGCGAATTCGGCGCCACCACCGTGGCCCACGGCTGCACCGGCAAGGGCAACGACCAGGTCCGCTTCGAGGTCGGCATCCAGACCCTCGGCCCGGACCTGAAGTGCATCGCCCCGGTCCGCGACCTCGCCCTGACCCGCGACAAGGCCATCGCCTTCGCCGAGGAAAAGGGACTGCCGATCGAGACCACCAAAAAGAACCCGTACTCGATCGACCAGAACGTCTGGGGCCGCGCCGTCGAAACCGGCTACCTCGAAGACATCTGGAACGCCCCCACGAAGGACATCTACGACTACACCGCCGCCCCGGAATTCCCGCCGGCGCCGGATGAGGTCACCATCTCCTTCGAATCCGGCGTCCCGGTCGCGATCGACGGCGTCAAGGTCACCCCGCTGCAGGCCATCAAGGAACTCAACCGCCGCGCCGGCGCCCAGGGCGTGGGCCGGATCGACGTCGTCGAGGACCGCCTCGTCGGCATCAAGTCCCGCGAAATCTACGAGGCCCCGGGGGCGATGGCGCTGATCACCGCGCACAAGCACCTCGAGGACATCACGATCGAGCGCGAGCAGGCCCGCTTCAAGGCGACGGTCGGCCAGCGCTGGGCCGAGCTGGTCTACGACGGCCAGTGGTTCTCCCCGCTCAAGCGCTCCCTCGACGCCTTCATCGAGGACACCCAGCGCTACGTCACCGGCGACATCCGCATGGTGCTGCACGGCGGCCAGGCGATCGTCAACGGGCGCCGCTCGGACACCTCGCTCTACGACTTCGACCTCGCCACCTACGACACCGGCGACACGTTCGACCAGTCGATGGCGCGCGGCTTCATCGAGCTGTGGGGCATGTCCGCCAAGGTCGCCTCCGGCCGCGACATCCGCGTCGCAGGAAAGTAGCCCGCGTGGCTGAGTCGGAAACCACCAAGTCCGAGGCGACGAATACGGGCGCGTTGTGGGGCGGCCGGTTCGCCGGCGGCCCCGCGGACGCCCTCGCTGCGCTGAGCAAGTCCACACACTTCGACTGGCGGCTGGCCCGCTACGACATCGCCGGGTCCAAGGCGCACGCCCGCGTGCTGCACAAGGCCGGGCTGCTGGACGACGCCGAACTCGAGGGCATGCTTGCCGCCCTGACCCGGCTGGATGAGGATGTCGCCTCCGGCGCCTACCTGCCCGCGGAGTCGGATGAGGATGTGCACGGTTCGCTGGAGCGCGGCCTGATCGAGCGCGCCGGCACCCAGCTCGGCGGCAAGCTCCGCGCCGGCCGGTCCCGCAACGACCAGGTGGCCACGCTGGGCCGGATGTTCCTGCGCGACCACGCCCGGATCATCGCCCGCGGCGTGCTCGCCACGATCGATGCACTGGTGGAGCAGGCCAAGGCGCACCAGGGGGTGGCCATGCCGGGCCGCACCCACCTGCAGCACGCCCAGCCGGTCCTGCTCAGCCACCACCTGCTGGCCCACGCCTGGGCTTTGCTGCGCGACGTGCAGCGGCTCCAGGACTGGGACAAGCGCGCCGGCGTTTCGCCGTACGGTTCGGGTGCCCTGGCGGGCTCCTCGCTCGGCCTGGACCCGGAAGCCGTGGCCGCGGACCTGGGCTTCTACTCCGCGACCCACAACTCGATCGACGGCACCGCCTCCCGCGACGTCTTCGCCGAGTTCGCCTGGATCACGGCCATGATCGGCGTGGACCTCTCCCGTGTGTCGGAGGAAGTCATCCTGTGGGCCACGAAGGAGTTCTCGTTCGTGACCCTGCACGATTCCTACTCCACCGGCTCCTCGATCATGCCGCAGAAGAAGAACCCGGACGTTGCGGAACTGGCACGCGGAAAGGCCGGCCGGCTGATCGGCAACCTGACCGGGCTGCTGGCCACCTTGAAAGGCCTGCCGCTCGCGTACAACCGCGACCTGCAGGAGGACAAGGAACCGGTCTTCGACGCCGCCGACACCCTGGAAGTCCTGCTTCCGGCTGTCTCCGGCATGATCGCGACCCTGAAGTTCAACACCGAACGGATGGAATCGCTGGCCCCGCAGGGCTTCGCGCTGGCCACGGACATCGCCGAATGGCTGGTCCGGCAGGGCGTGCCGTTCCGCGAGGCGCATGAGCTCTCCGGCGCCGCCGTCAAGCAGGCGGAAAGCCGCGGCGTCGAACTCTGGGACCTGACGGACGAGGAATACGCCGCCATCTCGGAGCACCTGACACCGGAGGTCCGCACGGTCCTGTCCACCGAGGGCTCGCTCAACAGCCGGAACTCGCAGGGCGGCACCGCGCCGGCCGCCGTCGAGCGCCAGTTGCTGGCCCTCGAGGGCGAGCTCGCCGGCGTCCGCGAGTACGCGGGCTAGCACTACACGCTCCCTCACCTCTGGCCGCGTTTTCGCCGACGCTCCTGCACTGACTGCAGGAGCGTTGGCGGATTTGCTGCCAAAGGCGAGGGAGCGTCGTGCATTTGCCGGGGGGGCCCAGTCGGCGGGGCCCCGTCGCGGCGTTTAAGGTGAGTGCATGAGCGAATCCTTCCGCCAGTACCTGCGTGCCCTGCCCGATTTCCCGGACGAGCTGCCGGACTTCGACCTGGCCTCGGCCCCCGCGGATCCCGCCGAGCTCTTCCGGCTGTGGCTGGACGAGGCGTTGCGCGCCGGCGTGCCGCAGCCCAACGCCTGCAGCCTGGCCACAGCCGACGAACACGGCAGACCGTCATCCCGGATGCTGATCCTCAAAGACATCGACGACGACGGCTGGCACTTCGCCACGTCCCGCACCTCCCGGAAGGGCCAGGAACTCTCGGCGAATCCGCACGCGGCCCTGAATTTCTTCTGGCAACAGCAGGGCCGGCAGGTCCGCGTCGCCGGCAGCGTAGTTGAGCTCTCCCCGGAAGCGTCAGCGTCCGACTGGCACGCCCGGCCCGGTGCGGACGGCAGCGCGAATCCCACCTGGCAGCTGTACGCCATCCGCCCCCGCGAGATCGAGTTCTGGCAGGCCCGGCATGACCGCAGGCACATCCGCCACCGCTACGGCCAGGAGTCTTTCAGTTAATCCGGATTTATCCAGAGCCCTCGGCTAGGATGATCGCCATGACCGCAATCACCCCGGAAGAACTCCTGGAAGAACTCCGCCGCGCCGCCGGCGTCGTGACCGGAATCGCCGCCAGCCTCAGCGAGGAGGACGTGAGAGCCCCCTCGGAGCTGCCGGGCTGGACCCGGGGCCACGTGCTGGCCCACATCTGCGGCATCGCCAACGCGATGGCCCGCCAGCTCGAATTCGCTGCCCAAGGGGAGAGCATCGAGCTCTACGACGGCGGCTACGAGGGCCGGACCCGCGCCATCGAGATGGCCGCCGGGCACACCATCGAGGAACACCGGGCCGATGTGGACGCCGCCCTGGACCGGGCGCTGCGTGCCTTTGGAGCGCTGGACGACGCCGGCTGGCAGACCCCCATCAGCTACCGCGGAGGAGTCGTCTTCGACGGCGGCCTGGCGCTCTGGCGCGAACTGGTCATCCACGCGACTGACCTCGGCGCGGGCCGTGGCCCGGAAACGTGGAGCCGGCCGTTCTGCGAGGAGCTCTTCACTTTCCTGGCCGCCCGGGTGCCGGAAGGGCAGCGGTTCGTGCTCCAGCCGCTGGGCCTGCCCGCGGTGTCCCTGGGCACCCCCGGCGGACGGTCGACGGCAATCAACGGGATGCTGACCGATATCGCGGCCTGGCTCGCCGGACGCACGCCGACCCTTGGCAGCCTGCGCGCCACCGCGGCGGCCGACGGCGTGGATCTCCCGGAGCTGCTGCCGTGGCCCGCCGGGGTGCCCGCCACCCGCTGACACCGCCGCCGAGGTGGGACGTCGCGCCCATGCCCTGGCGGAACCTGGGCGCGGAAACCTTACCCCTGTGCGGTCTGGAGCAGCGCCTGCTGACGTTCCCGGTCCAGCAGGCTTTCCTTGATGGCCAGACCCCAGCGGAAGCCGCCCAGACTGCCGTCGGTGCGGATCACCCGGTGGCAGGGCACAAAGAGCGCCGCCGCGTTGAAGGCGCAGGCGCTTGCCGCGGCGCGGACGGCTTTCGCATTTCCGGAGAGCGCGGCGTACTCGGTGTAAGTCACGGGGTGTCCCGGCGCGACGGTCCGGAGGATGTCCCAGGCGTGGCCCCGGAACGGGCCGGACTTCTGCACCACCGGCACGCCCATGGCCGGCCCCGGATTCCCGGCATAGAACTCGTCCACGGCCCCGGAAATGGCGCCGAGCCCGGCGACAGTTTCGAAATCCTCCGGCAGCAGGTCCGCGTGGATCTGCCCGGTCAGTTCACCCGGGACTGCCGTCCAGCCGGAGGCAAGGACGGCCCCGTCCCGGGCAATGATGGTGAACGGACCGTCCGGGGTGGACATGGTCAACAGTTGGGCTTTCATGATGTCGCTTTCTTCGGGGTGGGGGACGCGGCGCGCGCTGGCCTGGTCCGGACGGCGGACTGTGCTGCCGCGGCCGCGCGCCAGAGGTGCATGGCGGCGTAGGAGCGCCAGGGACTGAGCTCACGGAAGTCAGGACTCAGGGGCGTTTCGGGGGCCGGGGCGGCGCCGGCCGTGGCGGCGGCCAGCGAGCGGATGCCGTTGCGCACGGCGGCGTCGTTGGCCAGGAAAACATCCGGGGCGCCGATCACGCGCATGGCCACATAGCCCACCGTCCACGGCCCGACGCCGGCGAGCGGCAGCAGCTTGGCCTCCAGCCCGGGCAGGTCGTCGCCATAGCCGAAATCGAGCTCACCGGAGGACATCGCCGCGGCAGCACCGCGGACCGAGTCGATGCGGCGCTGCGGGCCGCGAAGGAGTTCAAAGCCGGTCTCCGCGATCTGCGTTGCCGTGGGGAACAGCCGGTGCAGCCCGTCTGCCGGAACCAGGCACTCACTCCCGGACGCGGACAGCTGGACGAGGGCGGTCCGGGCGGCGGCGACGGTGATCTGCTGCCCGATCATGGCCCGGACCAGCAGCTCCTGCGGGTCCACTGCACCCGGCATCCTGATGCCGGGCGTGGCAGCAATGCTGGCGGCCAGGCGGGGATCGGACCCCAGCGCGCCGTCGATGGCGACCGGGTCGGCGTCGAGATCCAGCAACCGGCGGACCCGGCTAAGCAGGGACGGCAGGTCCCGGAGGTCGACTGCGCCGATGGTCAGCACCAGCGGACGTCCGGGCGCTCCGGCGTCGTAGTCCACCCGGAAACGGGCGTCGCCGTGCGCCAGGCGCATGGTCCGGGCGTAGGAAGTGGACGAGCCTTCCTCGATACCGGGGATGGCCCGGACTGCGAGGAAATCGAAGACCCCCGGATCGAACGGTTCGCGGTAGGGCAGGTTCAGCGTCAGGGCCGTCGATGCCACAGCGGCCACCGCGGGCGTGCGGTGGTGCCGCGCGGTGGCCCGCAGCGCCGAGGGGGTCATGGCGAAGACCTCGCCGATGGTCTCGTTGAACTGGCGGACGCTGCTGAAGCCTGCAGCGAAGGCAATGTCGGCGGCTTTCATCGTTGTGGAGACCAGCAGGGTGCGGGCGGTCTGCGCCCGGCTTGCCCTCGCCAGCGACAGCGGTCCCGCGCCGAGCTCGTGGCTCAGGATCCGGTTGAGCTGCCGCGAGGAGTACCCCAGCCGGGCAGCGAGCCCTTCCACGCCGTCGCGGTTGATCACGCCGTCGTTGATGAGCCGCATGGCCCGTCCCGCGACGTCCGAGCGCAGGTTCCAGGCCGGCGTGCCGGGCACGGCCTCGGGCAGGCAGCGCTTGCAGGCCCGGTAACCGGCGTCGTGCGCGGCAGCGGACGTTTCGTAGAAGGTGACATTGCCCGCCTTGGGGGTCCTGGCCGGGCAGGACGGCCGGCAATAGATGCCCGTGGTGCGGACGGCAGTGTAGAACTGCCCGTCGAACCGGGTATCGCGGGCGTCGATTGCCCGGTAGCGCTGCCAGAAGTCCATGACCTCATCCTGCCAGCTTCCCGGAACTGCTGCTAGCGGAAATCGGACACGGCCGTGAAGGGAGAGGTGAGCCGTTTGTTAAAGTCGGAGCATGACTGATGCAACCCCCGCCGGCGTACCCGTTGTCGGACACGCAGCGGGACTCGCTGCCGGCGGGCGGCCCGAGGAACTGCGGAAGCTCCTGTCCCGGGACGCCCGGCAGGTGGCGCCGGAGCTGCTCGGTGCGGTGCTGACGCATGAGGGGCGCGACGGCCCGGTGTCCGTGCGGATCACCGAGGTGGAGGCCTACCTGGGCCCGCACGATTCATTGCACCCGGACCCCGGCTCGCACACGTTCCGGGGCGCCACGGCCCGCAACGCGGTGATGTTCGGCCCGGCAGGCCACCTGTATGTCTACTTCACGTACGGCATGCATCACTGCGCCAACATCGTCTGCGGGCCCGAGGGGGTGGCGTCCGCCGTGCTGCTGCGGGCAGGCGAGATTGTCGCCGGGGAGTCCCTGGCGCTCAAGCGCCGGCCGACGTCGAAAGCGTCCAAGGACCTGGCGAGCGGCCCGGCCCGGCTTGCCACCGCGCTGGGCATCACGACGGCGGACAGCGGCCGGGACGCGCTCCTGGCCCCGTTCCGGCTGGAGCTGCCGGCCGTCCAGGCAGTGGATGTCTTGTCAGGACCCCGTGTTGGCGTCTCCGGCGCCGGGGGTACCGATGACTACCCCTGGCGCTTCTGGCTCAGCGGTGACCCGACTGTCTCCCGCTACAAAGCGGCGAAAGTCCGCCTGAAATAGCGGACCGGCCGGGGCAGTTGCCCGGGCGTGGCGGTCCTGGTGATTCCCACGGTCCGGCAACGGGGGGAGGATGAGGTCTTATGGGTGAGGGCAAGCGCGGAAAGCCACGCAGCGAGCTCGAAAGGCTCCAGATCTTTGCGGCGCTGGCCGCCGACTACTTCCGGATGGTCGAGCTGTTCGAGCCGGAAAGCGGGCCGGTCACGCCGGATTCCCCCGAGGGGGAGCGCCGGCAGTGGGTGGAACTCTTCCGGGCGGCCTTGCTCCGCAAATTCATCGTCCGTGATGAACACGTTTCCCTCAAGCTCGTGGTGCGGGCCCTCCGCCTGTGCAACCACACCGCCGACCGGAAGCTCACGGACGGGGCGGCCGCCGTAGCCGGTCTGTTTACCGCGGAGATGGTCCAGGGCCGTCAGCATGACGTGCCGGAACCAGCGCCGCCTGACGACCGCGACGTTTTTGAGGACGTTCTCTACGGCCGGCTCCTGCACGGTGACGCCGACCGGTTCCGCCGCTCGGAATGGGCGAATGACTCCCGCCGTCTGAGTGCGGCGGCCGCCCTGCGCTTCGACGCGGAGCACGCGCTCCGAAAGGCGCTCGACGTCGTCAGCTACGGCCTCGCGCAGGACCTCCTCCGTTCTCCCGCCGCACCGGTCGACGGGGCGGAAGTTGAGGGGTCCGAAATCGAGGGGCCGATGACCAGACCCGGTGACGAGGCCCGGTCACTAGATCCGATCGCCGGTCCCGAGGCCTAACCCGCAGAACGTGGTGGCGGGGCCAGCAAGTAGGGTTGACGGGTGAATCAAAGCGAGCTGCACCCGACCACTATGGCCACGAACGAGACCACCGCGCCGGTGGACCAGCTGATCAGCAGCCTGTGCGCCACCATCCCCGATTACCCCAAACCCGGCATCGTCTTCAAGGACCTGACCCCCGTCTTCGCCGATGCCGCGGCCCTGAGGGCTGTGGTGGACGCACTGGTGGAGCCGTTCAAGGGCCAGTTCGACGCCGTCGCAGGGGTGGAGGCCCGTGGCTTCCTGCTGGCAGCGGCCGCGGCCTACGCCACGGACACCGGTGTCATCACCGTCCGCAAAGCCGGCAAGCTGCCGCGCGAAGTGGTTTCCGAGGACTACGCCCTCGAATACGGCAGCGCCACCCTGGAACTGCACACCACGGACCTCGCACCCGGCAGCCGCGTCCTGATCCTCGACGACGTCCTTGCGACGGGCGGCACGCTCGGCGCCGCCGCCCGGTTGTTCGAACGCTGCGGCATCCACGTGGCCGGGGTGGGCGTGGTCATGGAACTTGAAGGACTCGGCGGACGCCCGGCCCTGGACGGCCACCGGGTCCACTCCCTCCTGCGCCTGTAGCCCTGTCACCGTTGCGGCGAGACCGGAGGGGCCCCTGACCTCAGTCCCTGATGGACGATTCCGCGGGCCTCGGTAGACTGCCTGCAAAAAGCTGACATGTGCTGCTGGGGAGACCGAAATGGTTGTAGAATGGTTGGTCTGTCTTTTTCGATAGGGGAACGTTCGATGCACGACGCTGATTTGGCCCATGAACGCGACTATGTAGCTGGACTTTACGCCCGGCTGGATGAGCTGCGGGCGGAAAAGCGCGCCCAGCTGGCGCAGGTACGGCGTGCCGGTGCGGTGGGCACCATGCAGAACGTTTCCGAGAGGGACGCGTTCGCGGCACTGTACGAAGACCGCCTGGCGCAGCTCGACGCCGTCGACGACCGGCTCGTGTTCGGCCGCCTTGACCTGGACTCGGGGGAGGCCCAGTACATCGGCCGCATCGGCCTGACCACCGACGACCTGCAGCGCCTCATGCTGGACTGGCGCGCTCCGGAAGCCGGGCACTTCTACCAGGCCACGGCGTTTGACCGGCAGGGTGTGCGCCGCCGCCGCCACCTCATCCTGCAGGGCCGCGAGGTCAAGGCGATCGAGGATGACGTGCTCGACGCCGACATGCTCGCCGACAACGACTCCCTCCAGGGTGAGGGCGCCCTGCTGGCAGCCCTGAACTCCAAGCGGACCGGACGGATGTCCGACATTGTCGGGACCATCCAGTCCGAACAGGACCGGATCATCCGCTCGTCGATCTCCGGCGCCCTGGTGGTACAGGGCGGTCCCGGCACCGGCAAGACCGCCGTGGCGCTGCACCGCGCCGCCTACCTGCTCTACACCCACCGCGACCGGCTCAAGACCGCAGGCGTCCTGCTGGTGGGGCCATCGTCGTCGTTCATGAAATACATCGAGCGCGTCCTGCCGTCGCTCGGCGAAACCGGCGTTGTCATGGCAAGCGTCGGCCGGCTGATGCCGGGCATCCACGCCATCGCAGAGCCTGAAGCCGACGTCGCGGCGATCAAGGGCAGGCTGGACATGGCCGAAGTCGTGGCGAACGCCGTGGCCAACCGGCAGCGCATCCCGGCTGCCAACCGCATCCTCGAAGTGGACGGGCGCAAACTCGTCCTGACGCCCCGGCAGGTCCGCCGCGCCAGGGACCGGGCCCGCTCCACCGGCAAGCCGCACAACGAGGCCCGTGTGTCGTTCGTCAAGATCCTGCTGCGCGAACTGACGGAGCAGATGACGGAGCTGGTGGAAGCCGGCAGCATCGGCAACAACGCCGACCGCTCCTACCTCGCCGAGGACGTCCGCTCCGCCCGGGACGTCCGCATCGCCTTGAATCTGTGCTGGATGCCGATGACCCCGGAGAAGCTCATCGGTGAACTCCTCAGCAGGCCGGCGATCCTGGAGGCCTGCACCCCCATGCTCAGCCCGGCCGAACGTGAATTGCTGCTCCGGCCCGCCGATGCCCCGTGGACCGAAGCGGACGTGCCGCTGCTGGACGAGGCCGCCGAACTGCTCGGCGAGCTTGATGCGGCGGCCGGCAGGGGACTGGCCCAGCAGGAAAACGACCGTGCCCGCGATCTGGCCAACGCCAAGCAGACGCTGGTCAACATGGAGACGGCGGGCGTGGACGTCCTGGTGTCCGCGGAAGAACTCGTGGACCAGAACCAGGAACGCGAAGCCAGGCTCACCGCCGCCGAGCGCGCCACGACGGACCGCAGCTGGGCGTTCGGGCACATTGTGGTGGACGAGGCCCAGGAACTCTCGCCGATGCAGTGGCGTCTGCTGGTGCGCCGCTGCCCGCTGAAGTCCTTCACCATCGTGGGCGACATCGCCCAGACGAGCTCAGTGGCCGGTGCCAATTCCTGGCACAGCGCCCTGGCGCCCATGTTTGGCGACCGCTGGCAGCTTGAGGAACTCACCGTGAACTACCGCACGCCGTCGCAGATCGCGGAAGCGGCCGCACGGATGGCCAACGCGGCAGGACTGGTTGTCTCCGCGCCGAAGGCCGTCCGCGAAGGCCGCTGGGCTCCGGTGATCGACCGCGTCGAGCCCGGCCAGATCATCAACAAGCTCGTCGAGGTCCTGCCGGAGGAGCTCGCATCGCTTGAAGGCGGCCTGCTGGCCGTCATCGCCGACGGCGAGCTCCTCCCGGAGGCGACCGCCGCGCTGCGCGCTGTCTACGGCCGCCGCGTCGGCACGGATGCCGGCAGCTACGTGCAGGACATCGTGGTGATCAGTCCCCGCGAGGCCAAGGGCCTGGAGTTCGACGGCGTTGTGGTGCTGGAGCCGTCCGCGATGCTGAACCACGAGCACGGCCGCGTGGGTGACCTCTATGTGGCCATGACCCGCCCCACCCAGCGGCTGCGGCTCATCGCCGCCGCCGACGTGCCTGCCGGCATCGAAGACTGAGTACTGCCTGCCGTGTCGGGGCGCAGGGGGCGGCCCGGTTCGGGGGAGCGCGCGACGGCGGCGGCAGGCCGCCGTCGTGCCGCTGCCGGCGCTGGGCCGCCGGACGGTCACACGCGCTGAGCGGGCCCTGATCCTGCTAACTTAGATTCCGTGTCCCAGCTAAATGATCTACGTTCCCAGCAGAATGACCCCAGCTTCGCCAACGTCTGGCAGGAGCTGAAATGGCGCGGCCTGGTCCACGTCTCAACGGATGAGGCGGAGCTTGAGAAACTGCTCGCCGGCGATCCCGCCACCTATTACTGCGGCTTCGATCCCACCGCGCCGAGCCTGCACCTGGGAAACCTGGTCCAGTTGCTGCTGATGCGCCGGATCCAGCTGGCCGGCCACAAGCCCCTCGGGCTGGTGGGCGGCTCCACCGGACTGATCGGCGATCCCCGGCAGACCGCCGAGCGGGTGCTGAACACTCCGGAGACCGTTGCCGAGTGGGTCGGCAAACTGCAGGAGCAGGTCCAGCGCTTCCTCAGTTTCGACGGCGACAACGCGGCCCGGATGGTCAACAACCTGGACTGGACCGCGCCGCTGAGCGCCATCGACTTCCTGCGCGGCATCGGCAAGCACTTCCGGGTCGGCACCATGATCAAGAAGGACATCGTCGCCAACCGGCTGAATTCAGACGAGGGCATCAGCTACACGGAGTTCAGCTACCAGATCCTGCAGGGGATGGACTACCTTCAGCTATTCCGCGACTACGGCTGTGTCCTGCAGACCGGCGGGTCGGACCAGTGGGGCAACCTCACCAGTGGCACCGACCTCATCCGCAAAGTCGAGGGCAAGCATGTCCACGCGCTGGGTACACCGCTCATCACCAATTCCGACGGCACAAAGTTCGGTAAGAGCGAGGGCAACGCCATCTGGCTGGATCCGGAGATGTGCAGCCCGTACGCCTTCTACCAGTTCTGGCTTAACACCGCCGACAGCGACGTCGTGGCACGTCTGAAGGTGTTCACGTTCCTGAGCCGTGCAGAGATCGAGGCGTTGGAGGCCGCGGTGGCTGAGCGGCCGTTCGCACGCGAGGGACAGCGGAAGCTCGCGTACGAGGTGACGTCCCTGGTCCACGGCGTGGACGCCACCGAGAAGGTGATTGCCGCCTCCGCCGCGCTGTTCGGCAACGGTGACCTGAGCGTCCTCGACGAGGCCACGCTTAGGGCTGCGACGTCCGAGCTGCCGTCCGCCACTGTGGACGCCGGCGGCCTGGGCATCATCGAACTGCTGGTGGCAACCGGCCTGTCGGAGAGCAAATCCGCCGCCCGCCGGACAGTGGGGGAGGGCGGAGCATACGTGAACAACGCCAAAGTTGCGGATCCGGAGGCCGTCATCGAGCCCGGCCAGCTGCTGCACGGACGCTACCTCCTGTTGCGCCGGGGAAAGAAGAATCTGGCAACGGTCGAAGTCACCGCGGCCTAGCCCGAACACCCGCGCGTCATCTGCACGCTCCTCCCGGATCCAGTTGCAAGGTCGGGGAGGAGCGTGTATTGTTTTCTGAGTCGCCACCGAAGAGTGGCGGCCAACCCCAACAAAAATAGAGAAGCAATTCTTCTAGCACTTTCTGCTCCCCTGGAGCATGTGGTGCAGAAATGAAAGATTGCTTCCAATTTTGCTGGGCGGATTCGCTCCACCGGGTGAAATTCAGATGAAAAACTGGATTTGCAAAGTGGATATGAATGAAATAAGCTTGAAATATCGCAGCGAAGGAAAAGCGAAACAAAGGAATTCAATTACATTGAATTGTTTCGGGTAGTAATTCGAATGTGTCTGTTGTTTGAGAACTCAATAGTGTGCCAAGTTTGTTGATACCAATTTATTGTATTGAATTGGTTGAATTTG